>JBCCRZ010000341.1:0-6665 GCA_039200855.1 Cyanobacteria bacterium P01_D01_bin.44
CAGCACGGCAAAGCCTTCTTTAATCAACTGCTCTGCGGCCTTGAGGGTGTCGATGGGGTCGGGCAGCAAATATTTAGCGTCAGGGATGACTTCAAGCTTGACGAAGTTGTTGTCTTCTTGTCCTAAGAGCTTGGCCATCTCTCGTCCCAGTCGGGCGACGCGAATGGCTTCGTCGGCGGTTGCACAGCCTGCGGTGTTGGGCAGCATCCAAATTTTGCCCCAGTCGAGGGCTTCGGCCAAGCCTTCGTGGCCGGGGGCGTTGGTTTGGACACGGCGGACGGCGACGGTGACGATCTGGCTACCGCTGGCGGCAAGGCTCTGGCGCATGACGTCAAAGTTGTTGAATTTGCCGGAGCCGGTCATCAGGCGGGAGGTGAATGGGCGGTTGGCGATGGTGAGGGTGTCTTGGATGGGGGATGGGGGAGGTGGAGAGGTGGGGAGGTGGGGAGGTGGGGAGGTGAGTTGCATAGGTAGTGGGTAGCGGGTGGTGGGTAGGGGCGTTGCATGCAACGCCTGTACATGGGAAGAGCGGTCAGGGGGAGATGGGGAGGGTGGGGGAGATGGGGAAGAAAGACGCGGAGAGGGGGAGACGCGGGGACGCGGAGAGAGGGAAGAGACTGTAGGGGCTGGCCTCGTGCCTGCCCAAGGTGAGGAAGTGGGTGAAGATTGGTGAAATCGCTGCCAATTAAAGACATCGAGCAGCGGGTCTGATTGTTGGGGACTCGCAATAGTCTGGGCAATGAGTTGGGCGGTGATGGGGGCGAGGAGGATGCCGTTGCGGTAATGGCCGGTGGCGAGGGTTAAGTTGTGGCAGGGGCCGGGGCCGAGGATGGGGTGTTCGTCGGGGGTGGCGGGTCGGAAGCCCCACCAGCATTCTTGCAGGGGGTAGTTTGCGATCGCAGGATACAGTCGCACGGCCTCGCTTAAGAGCTGAGTCACCCCTGCTGGGGTATTGTGGGGCAAAAAGCCGACATCTTCGCTAGTAGCTCCTAAAACAATCCGTCCGTCGCGGCGCGGCACGATGTAAATATTGTCGCCAAAGAGTACCCTTCTCAAAGGGTGAATGGCATTGTCGGGTTGGCGAACGGCGGCCATTTGCCCCTTGCGTGGCGTGATCGGCACCGGCAACAGTTCGCTTGACCAAGCCCCCGCTGCTAACACGTAATGGCCGGCTTGCTGCTGCCCCGCAGAGGTCAGCACCGCAGTAATCTGCTTGTTTTCTTGCAGAAAGGCCTCTACTGAAACTCCGTCTTGAATCTCCACAGCCAGCTCGTGAGCAGCCGTGCGCAGCGCATTCACCAAGAGACGATTATCAACTTGCCCGTCCTCCGCAAACCAGGTTCCGCCCTTAACGGCTTCACTCAGGCCAGGTTGATACTGCCGAATTGCTTCTCCAGTCAGACACAGATCACAGCCAGCACCTTCCCCATCTCCCCCACCTTCCCCATTTCTCTTGGTAAACGTCGGAGCCAAAATTCCACAGGGCCAATACCCTGTCTCTTGACCCGTCAGCTCCTCTAGCTTACGGCTCCATTCGGGGTATAGCGCCAGACTCCGCAGACACAGCTCCATCATCGGACCAGCAAGGCGCTCAGCGCGAGGGGCTAACATCCCCGCTGCTGCATGACTCGCCGCTGCCGAAAAGTCTCGGCTAATCAGTTTAACGATGGCCCCTTGCTGACGTAGCTCAACTGCGATCGCTAGCCCGATGATGCCACCGCCGATAATCAGTACATCTGCCTGATTCATAGCCGTTTGGCTCCCCAGTTACCCCCGAAGATCTAGTCTACCAGAGCGCTCTAACGGGTTGAGAAGTTGTCGCGGCAGGTTGAGGATTGGTAACGCCTTGGCCAGTCGTCGTGGCAGGTTGAGCCGGGGTCGGCTGCTGAGCCGTCTGAGTCGGCTGAGCTGGGGTCGTGTTAGATGCAGTCGGCACCACAGTCACATCAGCAGAGGCACCCTCTGCAAAGGTCTGACGCTGAGGAAAGGTGCCCGCCTTCTGCAAGGGGGTCATATTTTCGGTGTCGGTCTGGGCAATCAGCTGCCGATCAGCGCCATTATCACTGACTAAATCGGCCTGAGCCGTCGTACGCTCAGAGTTGGAGCGATCTCCATCAACCCATCTAACCACTCGCCCAGACGATCGCGTGCCATAGATAACCAGTAGCGAGAAGAGAGACAGAATACTGCCAACGATGTACTTATTCATTGCAGCAACCTTTTGTATCTTTTTCTATCATCGCGCAATGAATTCAAAAAAGGAATATTTTCTAACAAAAGTGGAAAGTTTTGTAGAAATTAGCTCAAGAAAGTTTTGAGTTTGAGTGATGGGTAATAGCAAGTTTTGAGTTTGGGTAATCCTTAGTGGGGAGTGCTTAATGAGGAGTGAGTGATGGAAACTGCTTTATGGGGTGGGCGCTAGATGGGGGTGGGGCCTTGCCCCCAAAAGCCGTCGTATTTGGTGATGGTGATATCGCCCAGCACCTGGGTTTGGCAGGCCAGCCTGAGCGGGCGATTGGCCTTGTGGGGGGGTAGCGAGCGACGGGTGCGATCGCGCCAATTAGCCTCAGAGACCTCCCCTTCAATTTGAACCGCACAAGTCCCACAGGAACCAATGCCGCGGCAGTTGATCAGTTTAGCCTTGCCGTTATACAGGTCTACACCATTGGCCAGCAGCACTTGCCGCAGATTAGCACCGACTTCACATTCAAAGTTTTTCCCTTGGGCCGTGATCGTAGGCATATCAAGAAATATTAAGACATCCAAAATAAAGCTTAGCTTCTGAGGTTAAGGGGCAAAAGAAGAGAGCTAATAGACATAGCGTCGCTATTTGTGATTTGTTATTTGAATTTGGCTGATTCTAATCCAATCACCGCTCACCAATCACGTTCCACAACCCAATACTGCTCCCTATGACTAAAGCCACCAAAGTTTGGATCTATGACACCACCCTGCGCGACGGCGCGCAGCGAGAGGGGCTGTCGCTATCGATTGAGGACAAGCTTAAGATTGCCCATCGGTTAGACCACCTGGGGATTCCATTCATTGAGGGAGGCTGGCCTGGGGCCAACCCTAAGGACGTGCAGTTCTTTTGGCAGCTTAAGGAAGAGCCGCTACAGCAGGCGGAGGTAGTGGCCTTTTGTTCCACCCGACGCCCCCATCGGCAAGCCACTGAGGAACCCATGCTGAAGGATATTTTGGCAGCGGGGACGCGCTGGGTGACGGTCTTCGGCAAGTCGTGGGATTTGCATGTCACGGAGGGGTTAAAGACGACCCTGGATGAAAATCGGGCGATGATCCAGGACACGATTGAGTTTTTGCGCAGCCAGGAGCGCCATATTATCTACGACGCGGAGCATTGGTTTGATGGCTATCGCCATAACCCGGCCTATGCCATGCAGACCTTAGCGTCGGCCATCAGGGCGGGGGCCGAGTGGCTGGTGCTGTGCGATACCAACGGCGGTACGCTGCCCCACCAAATTGCAGAAATGGTCTGCACCGTGCGGCAGTGGCTAGGGACGTTGGATCTCGAGGTCAAGCCTCAGCTGGGCATACACACCCACAATGATGCAGATACGGCGGTGGCGAATGCGATCTCAGCTGTCATCGAAGGGGCGGTCATGGTCCAGGGCACCATCAACGGCTATGGCGAACGCTGCGGCAATGCCAACCTGTGCTCTGTAATCCCCAATTTGCAGCTCAAGCTAGGCTACGACTGCATCGCCCCTGAGAACCTGGCTACGCTGGCTGAGGGCAGCCGGTTTATTAGCGAAGTCGTCAACCTGGCCCCGGATGACCACGCCCCTTATGTCGGGCTGTCGGCCTTTGCCCACAAGGGCGGCATCCACGTCAGCGCCGTGGAGCGCAACCCGATCACCTATGAGCACATTGCCCCCGACCAGGTCGGCAACCACCGACGTATTGTGATTTCTGAGCAGGCAGGGCTGAGCAACGTGCTGGCTAAGGCCCGCAGCTTTGGCATCGAGCTAGAGAAAAACGACCCCACCTCTCGAGCCTTGCTCAAACGAATGAAAGTGTTGGAGCAAGAGGGCTATCAGTTTGAAGCCGCTGAGGCCAGTTTTGAGCTACTGATGCGCGATGCCCTGCACCAGCGCCCTCGCTGGTTTGAGATCAAAGGCTTTCAGGTCCACTGCGACAGCGTCAGCAATGATTTGTCGGTGCCGATTTCCAATGCCCATTTGAGCCATTCTCTGGCGGTGGTCAAGGTGGCGGTCAATGGCAAAGATCTGCTCGACACGGCTGAGGGCAACGGCCCGGTGTCTGCCCTCGACGCAGCTTTGCGTAAAGCCCTGCTCAACTTTTATCCAGATATTGCCCAGTTCCACCTGACCGACTACAAGGTGCGAATTTTGGACAGCACAGCGGGCACTGATGCCAAAACTCGAGTTTTAGTTGAGTCGAGCAATGGCTACCAGCGCTGGACCACGGTGGGGGTCTCAGCCAACATCATTGAGGCGTCATATCAGGCGGTGGTCGAAGGGTTGGAATACGGCTTAATGATGCTAAATCAATCTGCAGACGCTAGGCTAATACCAATGTCTACAAAGCCTTAGGCAGTTTTTTAGTTTTAAGTTCTAAATTTATTAAGTTTTGAATTGAGCCGCTATGCATACCTGGACTTGGCAAACGTGGCAGGGTAAGCCCTATTTGACCTGCGATGTATTGACAGATTGGGATCACGGATTTTTCACCCATCAATTTGCGCCCGAGACCCCTGAGACGATCGTTCAAGCCCTCTCTCAGGCACACGTATCGGTGGTGCCGGTTTATCGAACAAAGCAAGTTCACGGCAATGTAGTCTTGTCACCCTCCGAGATTGAGGCGGCGACTAAAGCCCTAGTCTCCGCAATAGACGGGGCCGAAACCCTAGAGCGCCCCCACGCCGATGGCAGCCACAGCGAACAGGCCGCTCAGGCTGTTTGGGTCTGCACCGCCGACTGCACCCCGGCGCTGATTGGGGATGTGCGAACCGGGCAGGTGGCCGCGGTTCATGCCGGGTGGCGGGGCACTGCCCAAAAAATCGTCCCCGTCGCCATTGAGCGATTACAGGCCCAGGGCAGTCGACTTGAAGACTTACGGGTCGCCCTCGGTCCTGCCATTGATGGTGAAGTGTATCAGGTAAATGTGGCGGTGGCGGCAGAAGTGGGGGCCAGTGTTTTTGAGGCTAAAGCGTTTGACGACGCGGTTGCTTTTGTAGACTTCCTGAAGGGCTTAGATCAGCCGCCCGTCCTTGAAGATGCTGAACCTGATAAAGTGCGCCTGGATGTGCGCCGGATGAATGTTTTGCAGCTGGAACAGTTGGGAATGGTGGCTGAGCAGATTGCGATCGCACCCCACTGCACCTACCAGGAACCCGAGAAATTCTTTTCCTATCGCAGAACCGGCAAAAAGCAGGTCCAATGGTCAGGCATTGTCAGCCGATAATAAGCTTCTACACTTACCCATTTCCACGTTTTAACTGAGATTTGATTTGTGTGCAGTCCCCTTGAATCGAGTGAATCCCTGGAAAACAGTGTTGGGTATTGCCCTCGCTAAGACGAATAGTTTGGTTGAGCCATCAAAGTCGCCGCCGGGGAAATTTGGTTTTCCCCGCGCCCCTTCCACTTAGGGGGTTCCGTTCCCCTAACCTGGATTATTCATGAAGGATCGAAAAAATTCCCAAAACCCTTGTCATACAATGGCGCTAGCAAATGTCCTTAACTACAGTCTGTTTTTGGGAATGTCCTAACCATTGGGGTTCCGTCGGTTGAGGGATTATTCAGGCTAAGAACCCACGGAGAAGAGGGGTGTCCCAAATAGCGCTTCGTTATCGACCATCCCGGCGGTGACAACGCGCATTCGCGCTGCGAAGTCGGGTCGCTTACTCTGGCTGCATATCCCGCAGGGCGGACACAAGGCACTGTCAATGCCAAGGTTGTCAAATCAGCCACACAGAGATCGGCCCCCTATCGACTAACCCACCAACCGCCCCTTTTCCAAACGAAGCCAGAACCTAGTTCGGGGGGGCTGGGGGAGTTAGGACCCCAGGCAGCCGCTCACGCCAGAGCAAAGGGGAGGGGGCGGGAGGGAAAGTCCCGCGCAGCACTTGCCACACACCACCAACCCTGACAAGCACAATCAAAACAGTAGGGCTATTAATCCAAAATCAATTCGCCCCCAAATTCTCCCCATAGGCTTTCCAGGCCAGATCAATCAGGCCATTAATCATCGCGGCGGCCACCACAGCACTCCCTTTGCGGCCACTGATCGTAATATTAGGCGTGAGGCTATCTTGCAATCGGGCTTTGATCACCTCGGCATCGAGAAACCCAGCCGGGGTCCCCACCACCAAAGCGGGGCGAATTTCATCCGTCTCAATCAATTTGACAACGCTTTCCAGGGCCGTTTGGGCCTCGCCAATCACAAAAATACCCTCTGGGTAGCGCTTAGCCAGGGTTTCGATCCCCCAGGCGGCTTTAGTTTTTTCTTTTTGAGGGCGGGTGAGGGCATCCATGCTGCAATACACCGGGTTAGCAAAGGTCGTCTGCACCCTGGGGACGATGCCCACCTGCACCATGGGCACATCCACAATAATGGTGGTGCGAGCGGCCAAAGCAGCAGCCCCCGATTGCAATGCCTGCTCTGAAAACTGAACTAATTGTTTA
>JBCCRZ010000342.1:0-6656 GCA_039200855.1 Cyanobacteria bacterium P01_D01_bin.44
GTGGAAAAGAAGGCTGGGTCAAGGGCAAGAATAATACAGAGAAGATTGATTAGATGAGTGGGATGGCATTCGATGCCATCTTGTTCTTGGTAGGGGACGCAGTGTTGGCTTGAGCATTGAGGACTGCATTACGTGTCCGCCAGCTCTCTCGCCTTCTTGTAAAGAAAATTTTCTCAACCTAAACCTTAGTTACAGAATGAACGGTGCTGCTCAAATCAGGCCAGACACGATGATAGCGTGATTTAACGTCTTAAAAACCCGTTAATAACATCTGGTTAACCTGCTATGCATAATGTCCAAAAAGATTGGTTGAGTGCCGTTGTAACCGCTGCACTCGGGGCAGGGATTGTCACTACCATCGCGGTTAGTCACGGTCAAAATCCGCTGGTAGGTCTGGCTATCACAGCGTTTGCAGCAGGGGCTGCTGTGGTGTTTGATGCTTTTTTGTAAAAAAATGGGAGCCTCGTTAAAGGGCTCCCATGTGCTGTTATCTAATCTGTTGCTACGTGACTTTCAGAATGGAAGGATTCGCTGCTTAATGCAGGGCTTCTAACCTAGGGCCTCTAAGTAATCGCGAACGCGATTGCGGCGCTTGGGCTGGCGGAGCTTTTGCAACGCTTTGGACTCAATCTGGCGGACGCGCTCTCTGGAGAGTTCCAGGGTGCGGCCAATCTCGGCTAGTGAATAGGGGATGCCGTCACCGAGGCCAAACCGCAGGCGAATGACTTCTTGCTCGCGGCTGGTGAGGTCAGACAGCAGGTGCTGCAGGTCGCGGCGCAGGGACTCGCGGGTGAGCAGATCCTCGGGGGACATATCTTCGGTTTCGAGCAGGTCACCGAGTTCGGTGTCGCGCTCTTTGCCGACTTTGGTTTCTAAAGAAACTGCCTTGGGCACCTTTAGGAGCACTTCGCGCACTTGAGGTCCGGTCATGTCTAGCTCTCTAGCTATGTCTTCTACCGTGGCGGTGCGGCCTTTTTCCTGGGAGATCTTGCGCTGGGCCTTCTTGATTTTGTTGAGCTTCTCGGTGATGTGCACCGGCAGGCGAATGGTGCGACTCTGGGTTGCGATCGCACGGGTAATGCCCTGACGAATCCACCAGTAAGCGTAGGTACTAAACCGATAGCCCTTAGTGGGGTCAAACTTCTCGACGGCGCGCTCCAGACCCAGGGTGCCTTCCTGGATCAGGTCCAGTAGCTCCAGGCCACGATTTTGGTACTTCTTAGCGACGGAGACCACCAGACGTAGGTTCGCCTTGATCATATGCTCCTTAGCGCGAATCCCTTCTTTCTGGGCCTCAGCTAGCTCCTCTAGAGAAAGTTCAGCTAAAGCAGCCCAGCGACGCTTGCCTTCTGCCAGGGTGGGCTTGAGGTCAGTCATGGCCACCTCAGAGGTCTTGGCCCAACGCTCCAGGGACGGGCGATGGCCCAATTGAGCGGTCATGCGAGCGCGTGTCTCTAAGAGTCGCACATAGGTCGCCAGCAAGCCGCCTTCCTTTTCGGCAGCCTCGTTCCGCAATTCCAGAAGCTGCATGTAGTGCTGTACCAGCTGAGCTTCAGAGACCTCTTCATCCCTTTGGAGCAGTCGTACACGACCAATTTCTTGTAGATACAGCCTGACTAAATCAGTCGTACGCCGATTGCTAGGCGAAGAGAGGCTATCAAACTCAAGCCTTTCAACGCCGGAACCTCCCTCATCCCCCTTATCGGAGGAAATAAAGGTTTCGATGTCAAATTCAGTAGGCTCGTTTTTCACAGTGGCGTCTCCATCGACTGCTGAAAGGGGGGTACGATTGTCGAATTCTGTATTTTTGTAGTAGGACGTAGCTTCCATAGCAAAGGGGATTAGCTTCAGAAAAAGCAGAGGGAGTCACAGCGGGATGTAACATCAGTGTGCCCGGTCTCCGTAGGAGAGGAACGCACCTTTGTTGACAATCTAGACTTCAAACGTGAAGAACTCGGGTTGAGTAACCTCTGCAACAGGTATAGAAAGGGAACTTATAAAATCCTCAAAAGCCTGAATTAGCGGACGATGTAATCATTGACGGCGATTCAGTTGACCTTTCAAGGGAACTGGAGATTCGACTCTTAGAACATCTACAGTGCTGGGAGACTCATTTCCTGACGTTTTTGTTCAAACGTTCTTTGCAGCCAGCCAGCACTTGGATAAAATTCAAGGTTCATATTGAGCACATTTTGAGCAGTGATTTCGTCAGACATGGGTGATGTCTTAACTTGAGGAATACCAGGGTGCTTCTCACTTGCCGCAGCGAGGTATTACAGGTTTTAGACTGGCACAACAGAAGGCAAGATTTGCCGTATAAATTAAGACGGCTGAGATCGTGTAACGTTCAGATTTAAACCTGTTTGATTGGATGTAACCCTTGACTTGATTGCATTATTTGACCTATCACCTACCTCCGGTGAGCCACATCACAGGACAAAATTAGCGCGTGTCAATTCACCAGAGTGTCCTTCTGTATTTTTTAAGAAATTCAGGTGTCTTTTGGTGAAGTAATGATTAATCATCAGGTCGCTCATCTATCCAAACTTGATGTTTGAGTTCTCAAAAAAGACTGTGAGGCGTGCGGTTTTGAGTTTTTATCTGGTTAGTCCTAACCCTGATTGACTGACAAAAGTTCTGAAACCTACGATTTAGGTTGTTTCGGCTAGCGACTGGAAGTCGCGCCTACCTATACAAAGTCCGCCTGCGCGGACTAGGTTTTTCTAAGGGAGTTTCCCTAATCGGCGCAGTCTGTGTGTAGCGCGAGCCCTCTTGCAAAGAAGCCAGCACCAGAAAAATCATTGAGACCTTTGAAATCTAAAGGACGAAGCGATACCTGGCTTTTTTCATTTTTCTGGCCCTCTTCTGTAGTGAACAACGTTTGTGACCTCACCTAAAGCCAGAAAAATGAAACCACATCGCCAGCATCCCCTCACATTTAACTGAGCAGGATACCCTCTTACGCGGGGTTGTAGGGCGGCGTTTCGCCCTGCCCAGGGGGGTGTGGGGGAACTCGGAGGGACCCCCGCGCAGCATCCCCAACCTCTCGGCAGTCACTGGCGCTAAACACACAATCGGCCTGCGCCGATTAGCGACCCCCTTGAAGTCAACATCCAAAAAATCTGCCTACGCCGATCTCCCGCTGCCTCCCCCGTCCCCTTCTATGATGGAGATAGCCATCCTATATATGTATATATGGCACTCGCGATACGGCACTTGATTGAGAGTATGTTTGCACTGGTGAAATATTGGCATCTATGAAGGTTGACTGGTCACAGATAGCTCGACTGCCGCAGACCTATGCGCTCTTGGTTGGGACGGTGGTGGGCTACTTAGGGTTTGTCCTGTGGCTGGGCCCTCGGCCTGTGGTCTTAGCCAGCGGCGGTGGCATTGCGGCGGCGATGGCTGGTGGGTGGGTGAGTAGCTTTCGGCGACAGGATATTCCTTTAAATGCCAGTGATTTGCTGGTGGCTGAGGTTTTTGAGCAACAGCTACAGACCATTGAAGCTCAGGTGCCCAATCGGGCTGAGACAATCTGGCGACAAGCCCGTCAGTGGGCAACTGATTCCCAGACCTATGCGGCCCAAATTGATCAGCAAGATTCGCTCCTCCATACTGAGCTGCTGGAGGCGACCCATACGGTTTTGGGGCTAACGCGACAGGTGGCTGATGCCCTACAGGTGCTGGGCAAGATTAAAACCCCCGTCTATCAGCAGATGGCCCAGGAGCGCTTACAAACCAGCTGCGATCGCTTGCAAGAGAGCCATCATCAGCTGCAGCAGCTGCAAGATCAGGTGGCCTTAGCCTCTCTTGATGCGGGCACAGATGCCTTGCCTGCTCGCTTACAGCAGCTGATCGCGGCTAACCAACAAATTTTGAGCACGGCTTCGTTTGAGAATTATCGGGAATAGATACTGTCAAGAATGATGAAACGCTTATCTCGTCTACGTATCCGTCTAGTCACCGGTTTTGTGATGGGTCTCTGCCTGGTCTGGATAGGGGGCTGTCTATCGATAGGCACCCCTCAGGTTGACTCCGCCGAAAGTGCCCTACAGGCGTTAGAGCAGTCAGTGTTACCTCAACTCAATGCCGAAACTCAGGTGGTGCCGGATGAGGTGGCGGTGCGCTATGCCGTTGATGCGGTGGAGGCTCCTCTGCCGAACCTGGAGGATTTTCCGCTGTATGGTGCGCAGCCAGATGAGGGCGGTGTTTACATCGAGATTTTTAGCTCATCTGAGAAAGCCAATTTTGAGCGTCAAAATGAACGCTGGCTGGTGGAGGTGGCGGAGGAATTTAATGCTAGTAATGCCACCGTGGCTTCGGGGCAACCGATCCGAGTGGGCATTCGCAAGATCGCCTCGGGGGCAGCGGCGCGGTTGTTGATCGCTAAGGCAGAACAGCCGGTGGGCTATAGCCCGTCTAATGATCTCTGGGTGCAGATGATTAAAAGCCAGGCCGTGAATGCGGAGGTAATCGCCCCGCGACTGGTGGCGAATACGGCGGGTTGGGTGATTCCAGCATCGGTCTATGAGCAGCTGTCTGCCCAGGGTACGGTTACCTTCGAGCAGCTGTTGAATGCGATCGCATCCGGCCAAATTAGCGTGGCTTACCCCAACCCCTACGCCAGCTCGACCGCGCTCAATTTGCTCTATACCCTCTACTGGCGCGCCGCCGGTCACCAGGCAGACGGTGGACAGTTGACGGCGGCTGAGATTGCCTCACCCCAGGTTAACTCCGTCTTTGAGCAGTTTCAGTCCCAGGTGTTGATCACCACCCCCACCACCCTGGATCTGCAGGAGCTATTTCTGCGCGACCAGAGTAGACTGCAAGCCTTCCCGCTGGAGTATCAAAACTATCTGGCCCTCAAACAGCTCCCCGGCTTTGAGGACACCGAGTTTATCCCCTTTGGGATTCCCCATAACAATCCGCTAGTGGGCTTTGATTGGAATACGCCGGAGCAAAAAGAGGCTCTGCAAAAGTTTTCTACCTTTGCCCTGTCTGAGCCCATGCAAACCCTGGCGCAGCAGCAGGGCTTTACTGTCACCGACTACATCAAAAATAATGAAGGGCCCCCCATTCCCGATGGGGAGGTACTGCTCGCAGCCCAGTCCAACTGGAAACTCCAGAAAGATAGCGGTCGCACGGTCTATATGACTATGGTGATCGACACCAGCGGTTCGATGGAGGGTGAGCCGCTGAGTGCTCTCAAAGAAGGGTTGCGGATCGCCGCTCAGCAGATTAACCCCAGCAACCATGTCGGCCTGGTCACCTTTGACGATAAACCTGTGAATCGGTTGCCCTTGGGGTCTTTTGACAAGCCGCAACACCAGCGGTTTTTAGCCACGGTCGAACAGCTACAGGCCAACGGCGGCACGGCCATGTATGACGGGGTCATGGTGGGTCTAGGCGATTTACTCAAACAGCAGCAACAAGACCCCAATGGTCGCTACTATCTACTCCTGCTTACCGATGGTGAGGTTAATCGCGGCTACACCTTTGACGCCGCCAAAGACATCATGGCCTATAGCAATGTGCGATTTTACCCCATCGCCTATGGCAATGTGAATGAGCAAGAATTGGATGCGATCGCAAGCCTGCGCGAGTCCACCGTCCAGGTCGGCACCCCCGAAAATGTCCAAGACCTGTTTAAGAACCTATTCCAAATCAATTTGTAAATAGGACAGGCGGGCAGTGTGCCACCCTACGCCCTAATCTCCCGATTTGGGCAACCACAAGGGATTGCCCCTACCCACCACCCACCACCCTCTACCCTCTACCCATGAAACCCACCCCAAAACTCATCCGCATCCTAGGCCTGGGCTGGCTTGCCTATTTACTGGTGGGCTTTGCCCTAAGTCAGACGGGTGGCGGCGACAAAATCCAGGTGGTGATCGATCGCAGTTACTGTGCCCCCAACACCTGGCAGCAGGTCGCGGCTGAATATGCCCAGCTCTACAAACAGCATCAGCAAAAACAGCTCACCATCGAGTCCGTTACTTTGGTGAATGATTTAGGGGAGGAAGTGCTGAACGTGCCGCCCTCTGCTGAGGAGATGGCTGGGTTGAATACCTTTGGGTTACCGGGTCGCGATCGCATTGAGGTCATTGTGCAGACTAACCCTGATGTCAAGGTCTTAAGCTGCCAACTTTGAAGTACGCTCCACTCATGTAGAAAAGCAGAAATAACCCACACAGCAAGCAATTTAAAGTTTCTGACTACACTTGATTAGCAAGCGGCTTGATGTCAATTGTGAGCCCGACAGCATTCAATATAGAGATCGTGGTTTCAAGGGTTGGATTTCCGTTTCCACCCAGTAGTCGATGGAGATGTTGTCTAGAAATACCTGCGTCAGAAGCCACTTTTTGTACAGCTCCAGTTGCATCGACAACATTTTTCAAGGCTAAAAGAAACGCTTCCATATGACCATCTTTCAGGGTCTCATCCAATGACACTTTAAGATATTGGGCAGAGTACTCAGGGTCTGAAAGCCTTTTTAATTGGTCGTCGCGATAGCTTTTAACAGGCATATTTCAGGCTCCTTTCTGCTCAATTTTGTACTGTGCCCAAAGTTTTTGTGCGACTTTGATGTCCTTAGCTTGACTCTTCTTGGCTCCACCTGTGAGAAGCAATATCACTTTGTTACCTGCGATCGCATA
>JBCCRZ010000343.1:0-6654 GCA_039200855.1 Cyanobacteria bacterium P01_D01_bin.44
AGCGATGAACAATATTGCCAAGAAGTGGAACAGACCTATTAAGAATTGGAGAGCAGCCCTGTCGCATTTTGCTATCCTATTTCCAGAACGCTTTTCCGCCTAAGAAAAAAGCGCTTACACAAAAATACGATCACTCTCGAGGTTTTATTCGCCTGTGAAAATGCTGTCGCCCTGGCACCTGATAATCAATGGAACTTTCAATCCCGAGGCATTGCAAGAGCCCTTGTGAGTGATTTGGTGGGTGCTGCCCAGGATTTTCAAATTGTTGTAGATTGGCTTTATAGTTCCCAGGCACCTTTCTTACCGGATGACAACTGGAAAACTCTAAGGCAAAGTTGGCTTAACTCTTTACAAAATCTGCAAAACCCATTTACCCCAGAGGTCATCGAACAGATTCCTCGTATTACCCTACAAACTGGGGATGTGCAGATTACCTTAGATTGGTCTGTTGCTGCCGATCTTGACCTGTCTATTACTGATCCAAACGGTGACAGGATCTACTACGATAACAAAATCATTCCATCAGAGGGACAACTTGAAGCAGATATAGTCTGTGATAATTTGCTTCCTAACCCACCCCAGGCAGAAAACATTTTTTGGCCAACCGATGTTGCGCCTGCAGGAAATTACACCATTGGTGTCGACTTATCTAGCCGATGTGAGACATCTACCGATGACAACGGTACCAGTGAAGATGACACTGCTGATGCAACAAATATGCCCATAAACTTTTCCGTCAATGTTCTGAACCAGGGGCAATTGCAAACCTTTACCGGCACAGTCAGCGAAGAAAATCCCTCAGTGGAGTTCGAGTTTTCAGTCCCACCCAACCGTTAAAGGCCAGACGTAGGGTGGGCAGGCTAGATATCCTGCGCCCATTGTCAACCATTACATCTGCCCACCTTTTTCAAGATTTTTGCCCAGTGGCGGTATCGGTGATGGTGGGCAAGCATAGATATCGGTGAGAGCATAACAGATATCCATAGGCGTTTGCCCACCCTTGTATCTTCACTAAAAGTCATCATCATCATCCGTTGGGAGGATTTCCTGCTGCACCAATGTCTGCCAAAGCGCCAAAATTTCGGGTTCAGCGTCAAACTTGATCAGCTCTGCCGCAACCAGCTCAGGGGAAGCTTTCAACGCCGGAAATGCCAGCAACAACATGGCAATATCTCGCCAGTCAGTCCCCGCTTTGGGCTTACCCTGTCGGCGTCGATACGCAATTACCTTTTGCGCCAACAATGCCGTGGGCGCAATCACTAACACCCACTCAACCCGCTCAGCCAGGGGCAATACCTCAACAGACCTAATATCTACCAGGTGACGGTTTCCCCCTTTTTGCAATTGATAAATACGAAAGCCCACACCAGCCTTAACGTCTCGAATCCGGACGGCAATGCTAAACTGCTCAGACAGCAATGTACAAATTTCTGTCGCTAACTCAGGTGCACGGGGCGACATTAAATCACTGTTTTGGGTCATCCGAGGCTCGTTCACCCAGGCATTAACAGCCTGAGCCCCAAACACAACCACATCATCCCGATGACGCAAAAAATCAAGCACCGTCGCCTGAATGGTGGCTAGCGGCAACGGCTCTTGCATTGCAAACTCCTGAAAAGACAAGACACCTGCGTTGAGCATCAGATTATCAAGTCCATGAAATTACGAAATTAGAGCAATTGTACCCTACCCCGTCGGGTATCAAGACGAGGCATCGGACTTCTGCGCTAAATACTGCTTTTTCACAGATTGACTAGTTGCGTACAAAGCAAATGATCAAGCCTCTAAAGCCCTTATTTTGGAAGGAGCTTTAGAGGCTTTGATTTCTAGCTGGACTAAAATTGGACTAAATTTTGAGTCCTTTTTACGCTGACCTCAAAAATGCCCTAAAAGGCAGTTTACCCGCCTAAACAGCTTGTGTTGCAGTAACTTCGCGCTTTTCCGCGTCACTGGCCAGGAACTTTTCCAGTTCCGTCAGCGCATCCGCATCCACCTTCGTCTGCATCGGGCAAAACTTAGGACCACACATCGAGCAAAACTCAGCCGTCTTATAAATATCAGCAGGCAAGGTTTCATCGTGATACTCCCGTGCCCGCTCCGGATCAAGGGACAGCTCGAACTGTTTATTCCAGTCAAAGTTGTACCGCGCCGCCGAGAGTTCATCATCGCGATCGCGAGCCCCCGGTCGATGGCGAGCAATGTCCGCTGCATGGGCCGCAATCTTATAGGCGATCAGCCCGTTGCGCACATCCTCAGCATTGGGCAAACCCAGGTGCTCTTTAGGGGTGACATAGCAAAGCATCGCCGTGCCGTGCCAGCCTGCGATCGCAGCCCCAATCGCGCTGGTAATGTGATCGTAACCCGGCGCAATATCCGTTACCAACGGCCCCAACACATAGAAAGGCGCTTCTGAGCAAACCTCCATCTGCTTTTTCACATTAAACTCAATCTGATCCATCGGGACGTGGCCCGGTCCCTCGACCATCACCTGCACATCGTGCTCCCAGGCTTGACGGGTCAGTTGACCCAGCGTCTTCAGCTCAGCCAGCTGAGCCTCATCTGACGCGTCGTGGGTGCAGCCCGGTCGCAGCGAATCTCCCAAGCTAAACGACACATCGTACTTTTTGAAAATCTCGATGATGTCATCAAAGTGAGTGTACAGCGGGTTCTGCTGATGGTGATGCAACATCCACCGAGCAATGATGCCACCGCCCCGCGACACAATCCCCGTCACCCGATTGCGTACCAGCGGCAAATGCTCAATCAAAATCCCGGCGTGGATCGTCATGTAGTCCACACCCTGCTGGGCATGTTTCTCAATGATGTGCAAAAAGTCATCGGCGGTGAGATTTTCAATCTGACCATGCACGCTTTCTAACGCCTGATAAATCGGCACTGTCCCGATGGGCACTGGCGACGCCTGGATGATCGCCGTGCGAATCTTGTCGAGATCACCCCCCCCCGTCGATAAATCCATCACCGTATCCGCGCCATACTTCACCGCCAGCTCGAGCTTGGCAACTTCTTCTGCCAAGTCCGAGCTGTTAGGCGACGCACCGATATTGGCATTCACCTTGCACTTACTCGCCACCCCAATTGCCATCGGCTCCAGGTTGGCATGGTTAATATTGGCTGGAATGATCATCCGCCCCCGTGCTACCTCAGACCGAATCAACTCAGGCTGAAGATTTTCCCGATTGGCAACGTAAATCATCTCCTCAGTAATCACACCTTGCCGGGCATAGTGCATCTGGGAGACATTTCCGTACCCCTGCCGTTTGGCAATCCACTCTGAGCGTAACTGTGAACACAGCATAGATCGCGACATATTCGATTGACCTCTATAAACAGCTTCCCTCCGCCGGTTTTAACCGGACTCAGGTTCCAAGGGTGTATTCTCAGCCCCGCTTAGTGGGCACCCCTAGCTATATGGGCAAAGCATATCACGAGATGAAGGCAACTCAATGAAGCGCAACCATTAGCAATCAACGTCAACAATTGCCGAGACGACAAACCAATCAATATTCCCGACGACTTAAAGCCACTTAATGCGATCGCATCTACCGCAAGGCATTAGTCCTACATTGAGACCGATTAGAATCACAGTGAGTCTCAATATTTATTTTTGAGTCTAATTTTAAGACAAAGTTTCAGTCACAATCTTAAGGCCTTGAAGCGGCATCCCTTCTCCAGCTTAAAAAAAGGCGATTCATTGTTGAATGAACCGCCCTTCAGGTTATCTCTTGTGAGGATTCTTTTGTCGACAATATTGTTGCCAAAATCATCCCAAATAAGGCAGGAGCCCAGCACGCTCAAACACTTGACTTACCTGAGCGCTCATCCCTTTGACAACAATAGTTGCACCCTCTTGTTGAGATCGGAGAATACCCTCCAAAAAGACAGGAGTTGTTGCCGGATCAACAAAGGTGGTGCGCGCCATATCCAAGATAAGAGTGACCCCCGGACGAATTTTTTGCTTCAGGTCCTCTGCAAAGAAGGGCGAGATAATCATATCTACACGATTGGGAAGACGAATGATCTCACGAAGCGTAGCCGAGTCTGCGTTCATAGGTGTTAAGTGATACACGGTATGGATTCACTATAGGCAATCACCACGCTGATTGCGTGGGTCATATTACTGATGTGGAAGCAATATTACGGATTCTCTCAGGAATCGAATTATCGGTTTTTACTGAGATTTTTATAGAATCAATAAATACACTTTAAAAGTGAGTACACGTACCCTTGCCAGCCCTATATGAATACTCTCTCAGCACCGCCTTGAATTCAAATCCTCGGTAAATATCAGGAGCTACTCGGTATTCATACTGACTACATGGTTCGCAAAAGAAGACAGAAATATCATCTCAAAGCAAGACAGCTTGCTCTCTTTTTGAGTCTTAATGTGAGTCAATTAAGTCTTGATTTAAGATACAGATTTCAGACAAAAGCGAGAGGCAAATATAAGATTGAGCGCTACGAGTCTTGCCAAAGGAGCCCTCATAAAGAGGGCTGTTCAGGTGCGCCATGATTCTGTAGATTAAACTGGACTTTAAAGAGTTTGTCCCAAATTGAGACTAGAGTTATTTCAATTTAGACTCAGGTTGAGTCACGCTAATCTTGTGTTGATACTCTGGATGTTTGTATGAATACTGAAACATTGCCGCCAACCGCTACGCCTTCGCCTAACGGGGTGGTCGACCAGCACCTGATGCCCCTTGAAGCGGTCCAAAAAATTTTGAATCGTTCGCGGGCTTCTGTGTATCGCTACGCCAACACCGATGTAAATCTGGTCAACCCCCCCTTCGACCCTAAGCGGCTTAACCCAGAGCGCAGAAACCATAAAGAAGAAGCGCTGATGTTTCATCCCAATGAGGTGGCGCGCTTTGCCCAAGAGGTGTTGGGAATACAGCAGGTCACCATTGAAATCAATCAGCCCCCTGAGACGGTCACCCACGAACTCCTGAGAAAGGTTTTGGCAGAGCTGCAGGCTATCCGCCAACTGATGGAGGCGCAGAAAAAGTAAAATAAGTAAGATAGGTATGTGAGCGTCTCTCCTGAACATCCTTAGCCTTACGGATGCCTTCCGACATTTAGCTAGGCTAAGAGTTAAGGTAAGGGTGTCTGAGGTTCTTCCTTGAGAAGGTGATCTAAGACACTGAAAGCGCCACGGAAATCAATACCCTTATGAGTAGACCGCCTTGAGGCGCGGTTTTTAGGATAGTTTGTAAAATTGCCTTTGTGAGATAGTCGATGTTCTTCCTGATAGCTCCATAAACGATGGAGTTTCGTTACTTGACCGCTGCGCAATCAGCCGTTGAGCGTTTAGTGTAATGTTTGGGCAACCTTTACCTTTAAATATGGATTCTGCTAGTCAACCTGAGCCTCCGTCTGAAAACCCTCACAGTGAAAAAGCTTTCAGTGAAAACCCTCACAGTCGGGTTTCTAGTTTTTTAGGCGTTTTAATTGCTGTCATTACCGTGACGCTGCCACTCTTTGCGATCGCACGATTTTCCTCTGAGGTAGAGGCCTTTTCGGTACCTTCCTATTCACTACCTCGGGCGCAGTAGCGAAACCCGCCGCCGCAATTTTACAACAGTGATTTTTTAGCCAAGATCCGCCGCCGCTGCGAGTATGCGTGCCGCTTTCTCCTAAAATGCTATTCGAGGAGCTAAGTCTAGCTCTTACTACGTAGTTAACTTGGAGAAAAACTGTGGATTTATCACGCATTCCAGCCCAGCCGAAGCCTGGGTTAGTTAATGTCCTGATTGAAATTATAGGTGGCAGCAAAAATAAGTACGAGTTCGACAAAGATATCAACGCCTTTGCGTTGGATCGCGTCCTCTATGCTTCAGTTCAATATCCGTTCGACTATGGGTTTATTCCCAATACCCTGGCCGATGATGGCGATCCGTTGGATGGGATGGTGATTATGGATGAGCCTACTTTCCCGGGGTGTGTCATCGCCGCTCGCCCGATTGGCATGATGGAGATGATTGACGGCGGTGATCGGGACGAAAAAATCCTGTGCGTGCCTGATAAAGATCCTCGCTATGCAGGCGTAAAATCCTTAGATGACATCGCATCTCACCGCTTAGATGAGATTGCCGAGTTCTTTAGAACCTATAAAAACCTGGAGAAAAAAGCGACTGAAATTCTGGGTTGGCAAAACGTAGACAAAGTGCAAGCCTTAGTTGAGCAATGCATTGCTGCTGACAAGTAAGCCTATCAGTAACCCTTAGATAACGTTGTACTAAAACTCGTACAGAGAAAGGAAAAAGGGCCATTGCAGATAGACATCTGTAGTGGCCTTTTTGCAAAATCCCCCCAACCCCTTGCCAAACTCCCCTCAAAGTCGTTAGCCTCATTAAATACTATCGAAGGACACAGTCGAACTAGTAGCAATCAGCGCATAATGAAGTCAAGCTCAGGAAATATACTGAGCATTTGATTTTAATGATTGGGGTTCCTATCTGTCAGGGACTACTCACCTAGCACTACATAGCATCGTTCATCACACACGCTAGGAGTATACGAGGCCTACAATGCCTTATAGTACGACGTCTCGACCTGCCCGCTCTGGCTGCAAGGCGGAGGTCGCAAGCGCCAAACTATCGTCGCTGTCAAACCAGCTGACGATCAAATTTTGGGGAG
>JBCCRZ010000344.1:0-6646 GCA_039200855.1 Cyanobacteria bacterium P01_D01_bin.44
AAGAGCAAAACGCCATGGGGAACTACATCGCCTCTAGGACCCCCCTGATTCGAGAGCTGGCTTTCCAGTAAACGCTCTAAAGCCCTGTGCTGGGACCGATTTGGTGTCAGGTATGGTTTGGCGATTTTGTGAGTCTAAGCCACTATTGCCCCCTTAGTGCCCCCAGTATCCTGCTATTCATACTTTATCCCCCAAGCCCTATCAGGTATGGCTGATGCGAAGCCATGTCTGATAGGGCTTTAAGCATCGCCGCTGTCGAATTGGGGGATAGCGTTATTCTGATTCGAGATGCCCTACGAGCTAGAAGACATTCTGGCTGGGCTAGGCTACCGGCTAACCCGTAAACGGCTTATTACTCCAATTGATTAATCATCCTAGCTGTCTTCATCGGGAAGAGTAATGAGGTTTTGCGATCGCAAAACTTCTATAACCCAATCCAGGTTGTAAAAATCAATCTGCCAGATGGGGATAGTTGGACCAAAGTTGAAATAGTTAGCCCCTTCAGCGTCTGGATAAGAGACCTGTGTGATGACGATATCACTATTACTGGTTGTGCTACTGCCGGGGGTAAGCGTACCCGATGTAAGTAAAGGCAGCTGAGCATCTGATGGAGTGCCCCCCAGTAACCTGACCTGACTAAACCAGTCATCCACCTGATCTGGGTGACTCGGCCCATAGTCGCTATAGCCCAGCACTGCCCAGGTACGAATGTGGTTGATGACGTAGCGTTCTCCCGGGCGTCAGTCGCATAAAAGCCATCCCATCTGCGAAAGGCTGCCCAAATTATGCCTTTTTCGGAAAGGCTGCGCCGTATCACATAGCCCCATACCAACCATCTCCGTGCCAAAAATGGAGAAGGATTAATTTATACAAGGCTTAATCTTTACATAACCGGGAATTCACGTATTTTTACTAGTTTTCTATCAGATATTTGCGAATTCCTGCCCATTGGAGCGTTAGGCGATGAGTCAAGTCGCAGACCAAACTCAAACTCGAAAAAAGAATCAAAAAAAATCAGCTCTACAGTGGCTTGGGGTTATCTTCCTAGTTTATCTGCTGATTGTTGCGGTTGGGATGATTGGCGCAGGCTTTAAGTCTGCCACAGGTGAACGAGCCGAAGAATTATTCGCCTTTGCCACCAATCCCTTTATGGGTCTGATTGTAGGCACAGTTGCCACAGCCTTGATTCAATCATCGAGTACCGTCACCTCAATTATTGTTGGTTTGGTCGCAGGCGGGTTGCCAGTCGCTACCGCCATTCCTATGGTGATGGGAGCTAATATTGGCACGACGATTACTAACACCCTGGTCAGTCTGGGCCACGTCACAGACAAGACCGAGTTCAGAAAAGCGTTTGCCGCTGCCACGGTGCATGATTTTTTTAATCTGCTCAGCGTCATTATCTTTTTACCCCTCGAGATTTTGTTTCACCCGCTTGAAAGGATGGGCCTGTTTCTGGCAAACACGCTGGTCGGGGGCGGCTCAATGAGCATGAAGAACCTGAACGTGGTGAAGACGGCAACCAGCCCTGTGGTTGATCTCTTTAAAGGAGCAACTCACATTCTACCGGCTCCATTTGACGGCATTACGCTAATTTTTCTGGGCATTGGGCTGATCTTTCTGACAATTACCTTCATTGGCAAGCTTCTCAAGGTGCTGATGGTGGGTCGGGCTAAGGATATTTTGCACACCGCTATTGGCCGTGGACCCATCGCTGGCATTTTGGCTGGGACGCTAATCACGATCTTGGTACAGTCTTCATCTACTACCACCAGTTTGATGGTGCCACTGGCTGGGGCTGGCGTATTTGGTCTGGCTCAAATCTATCCTTTTACGCTGGGGGCAAACATTGGCACCTGTATCACGGCTCTCTTGGCGGCCACCGCCGTCTCCGGCACCGAAGCCGTGCCTGCCTTAGAAATTGCGATGGTCCATCTGCTTTACAACACGCTAGGGGTGGTTATTATCTACGGCATTCCTTTTCTTTGCCGACTCCCCATCAAGGGTGCTGAAACCCTGGCTTTGGTCGCTGCCGAACGCAAGTACCTGGCCTTTGCTTATATCTTTACAGTGTTTTTCTTGGTGCCCGGTATTCTGCTGGGGATAACGGCACTGACCTGATCTTTGATACAGACCTGTAGTTTGTGATTGAAACTGGGGAAATTTTTGCCATGAGTGAGCGCCTTGACTACGTTCAACAGCTAGAAACCCATATTGCCACGACAAGAACTAAGCTCGAAAAACTCAAGACTGAACGGGATGAGGCTATGCTAGCCGTTCAGCATGAGGAGATTGAGAACCTGGAGAAATACCTTGAGCAGGCTGATGTGAATCTCAAAGGGATATCTGCCACAGCGGAGGACGCCTGGCACGAATTTAAAGCAGCTATCGATCAGCTGATGGGTGATATCAGCAGTGCGTTGAGGCGTTTACTGGGTGAATCAGAGGATTCTTCAGATCAATGATTTTTCAGAGCATCAGATCAATGATTCTTTAGAACAATAGAGTGCGATCTCACTTGCGATCGCAGGGGGCAGATGAGGGGGTGCCAACATCCTGACTCATTGGATGGATGAGCCCTCATTTGAGTACTAAAAATTAGAGAAAAGCAACCGGCTGCTTAATAGGAAAGGGCATCAAGGAGACTCCCAAATCAAAGAAAAACTTCCTTTGTGATCAGGAGTGCCTTAAAGGAGCAATTTAGAATAAGCGACATGGCTTAAGCAAAATCGCTTACTTTCTAATGCGGGGATCCGTCCCCCATATCCGGGTATTTCTTGAGGTTCTCTATCGTTTTTAGATTGAGAACATATACCTAAAAAAGCCTTAAAAAGCTTGAGAAACCAATGGGATCAGAGATCGTCAAGATCTATACTTTTCTAAAAGTAAAATAATATTTCTTGACTTAAGGACGGTTCAGATAATCGGCAGCATTGTAACTTCCTGTAATTGCAATGAAGTCTCATAAAAGCTTTATGAGAACACTAAAATTGTTGTATTTCATTAATATGTGAACAAACATGTGAGCATCCTGAATAAGGGACGGTTATATCTGCTTAGCTGCTTTCTCAACGTTGCAGTGTCTGCTGACTTCTCGGGTCAAAGGCATCCCGCAGGCCATCGCCCACGTAGTTAATGCTCAACACCGTTAAAAAAATCGCCAACCCCGGGAAAATTGCCATGTGGGGGGCCGTTTCTAAATAGTCTTGTGCGGTTGAGAGCATTCGTCCCCAGGTGGGCACATCCGGGGGAAAGCCCAGCCCTAAAAAGCTCAGGGTCGCCTCTGTTAGGACTGCATTACCCACTGCCAGCGTCGCCGCCACAATCACTGGGCCAATGACATTAGGCAAAATATGCTGCCAGATGATCCGCTTGGGTTTTGCCCCCAAAGCCTTTACTGCCTGTACAAAGGTTTGTTCGCGCAACGATAGAAACCCGGCCCGCACCAGCCGCGCCACGGACATCCAGTTAAAGCCGCCAATGACGATCACAATCAGGCAAAAGATGCCCAGCTCAGGTCCCAAAACTGCCCGCGCCTGATTGCCAAATAGATAAATGACCAGCAGTGCCAGGGGGAGCTGGGGCAAGGATAAGAACAGATCGGTGAAGCGCATGAGCACGGCATCGATAAGGCCGCCATAAAAGCCTGCGATCGCACCCACCAACACCCCTAGACTCATTGCCATTATCATTGCCGATAGACTCACCGCCAGCGAAATCCGCCCGCCCTGCAAGATTCGGGCCAGCTGATCTTGGCCCAGGTCGTTGGTGCCAAACGGATGCTGCCAGGTCGGTGGCAGGGTTGCCAAACTAAAATCGATGGCTTGGGCTGAGGTTGAGTACACCAACGGACCGAGCCCCACTGTGAGAAACATCAGCCCCAAAATAATCGCCCCCAACACAGCAGTGCGATTTCGCCCAAAGGCTCGACTAAAGCTGCCCCAAAAACTATGGGCAAATTGAGTTTTTAAATCCTTCATAGCCTGATGCATGTTTTTCATAGCCGTACCCGTGGGTCGAGCCAGCCGTAGAGCACATCGGTCATCAGGTTAAACACCACTACTAGTACTGCATAGACAAATGAGATCGCCATCACCACCGGGGTATCGCTGCGCTTGATGGAATCAATCAGCAACGCCCCAATCCCTGGAATCCGAAATACCTGCTCTAATACCAGTGAGCCGGTAAACAAGCTAGGGATATCCAGCGCGATCAGCGTCACCACCGGAATCGACGCATTGCGAAGGATATGGACATTGATAATCCTCGGTTTTGATAGCCCCTTGGCGTAGGCGGTTTGCACGTAGCCCTGGGGCAACTCCTCTAAGATCGCTGCCCGCATAAACCGCATCAGCACCGCGGTTTGAAACAGCGCCAGCACAACCACCGGCATAATCGACTGCCGCACCAGCTCGAGGAAGCTCCGCCAGTCTTGCACCACCAGTGTGCTGCTATAGATAAACGGAAACCAGTTTAGCCGCACGCTAAAAATCAGAATAAATAGCAGCCCGGTGAAAAACGTCGGTAGCGAAAAGCCAATAAAGGCCAGCGTCGTTACCCCCCGATCGAGCCAGCTATAGCGTTTGATCGCCGATACAATCCCCAGGGGAATGGCCAGCATCACACTCAATAGATAGCCCGCCCCAAGCACCCAAAGGGTGGCCGGTAATCGTTGCAAAATCAATTTACCCACCGGGCTACGACTGCTAAAGGAGTAACCCAAATTGCCCTGCGCCAGGGACCCCAACCATTTGAAGTAACGGATATAGATGGGCTGATCTAACCCCAGCGACCGTTTCAGGTTTTCGCGCACCTCCGCAGTCATGGATGGGTTATTGGCTAAATCTCCGAAGGGATCGCCGGGTGCGATCGCAAGTAACACAAAAATAATCACACTAATTGCCAGCAAAGTGGGCATCGCCAGCAGTGACCGCCGCAAAAAATATCGAAGCATTCGAGCCTAAATTTTTTCGTACTTTCCCATAGAATCAGTCAACTTTTTGTGTCGGCAGTTCACTCAGAACCCGTGCTTTTCACATTTGCGTATATTAACCTTTCTTAATACTGTGAATATATAGGCAGCTATCCTCATCACAACAAAATTCAAAAGCATCGTGACCTACCTGAGCCTCAAAACGATTAGACAAGAGTGGTTTTCAAATGTGCGAGCTGATTTGCTAGCAGGTATCGTGGTTGCTCTGGCACTCATTCCAGAAGCGATCGCATTTTCAATCATTGCCGGTGTCGATCCCAAAGTCGGTCTCTACGCTTCCTTTACGATGGCTGTGACCATTGCTTTTTTGGGTGGCCGTCCTGGCATGGTCTCAGCCGCCACCGGAGCGATGGCACTCCTGATGATCGAGCTGGTTAAAAACCATGGCATTGAGTACCTGTTCGCCGCTACGCTGTTAACCGGGCTTTTGCAAATCCTCTGGGGTGGGCTCAAGGTGGGTCGCCAGATGAAGTACGTCCCGAGGGCGGTCCTGGTCGGTTTTGTAAACGCCTTAGCCATTCTGATTTTTATGGCCCAACTGCCCCAGTTTGCTGGGCAAGGGCTCACCATGTATGCCATGGTGGCCGCAGGTTTGGCTATCATCTACTCGTTGCCGAGGCTCACCACGCTGATCCCGTCACCCCTGGTGGCGATTGTGGCGCTCACCGCGGTCACCCTTTTGACAGATATCAGTTTACCCACCGTGGGCGACATGGGTGAGTTGCCTACCGCCTTCCCGGTGTTGCACTTTCCCCAGGTGCCCTTCTCGCTTGAAACCCTGAGCATTGTTTTGCCCACTGCGTTGACCATGTCAGCCGTTGGTCTCCTCGAATCGTTTTTGACCGCGTCGGTGATTGACGATATGACCGACACCCACAGTGACAAAAACCGAGAGGCCAAGGGGCAAGGGGTCGCGAATATTGCCACCGGCTTCTTTGGGGGCATGGCTGGTTGCGCCATGATTGGTCAGTCCGTGATTAACATCAAATCGGGCGGACGGCAGCGACTCTCAACGCTGAGTGCAGGCATCCTGCTGCTTTTCTTTATTTTGGTGATGGGCCAATGGGTCAGTCAAATCCCTATGGCTGCTCTGGTTGCTGTCATGATCATGGTCTCTATCAGTACCTTTAGCTGGGCTTCGATTACCCATATCCGCCGTATGCCCAAGAGCGAAACCACGGTCATGGTGGTCACGGTTATCACGACGATCATTACCCATAACCTGGCCATCGGTGTCATCGTGGGTATTGCCCTAAGCTCGCTATTTTTCTCGCGAAAGATTGCCAAGCTGATCAAGATCGAAAGTCGCCTCAGCCCCGATGGTCGTGAGCGGATTTACTACGTCGGCGGGCAACTCTTCTTTGTCTCTGTCAGCGATTTCTTGGCCGCTTTCGATTTTATGGAGCATCTTGAGCTGGTGGTGATTGACCTCAAAGAGTCCCACCTGTGGGATCAATCTGCTGTGATGGCGATTGATAAGATCGTGCTCAAGTTTCGTCGCAAGGGCACAGAGGTTAAAATCGTTGGCCTCAATGAGGCCAGCAAAACCCTGATTGATAGGCTGGCCATCCATGATAAGCCGGGCGCACTTGATCAAGTTGGAAGCCATTAAGTCAATCAAAGATGGATGGGGAAAGGGAAAAGGGCTAAGGG
>JBCCRZ010000345.1:0-6645 GCA_039200855.1 Cyanobacteria bacterium P01_D01_bin.44
AACATTGATGCGACCAGGCTGATGGATACTATCCACCACCTGAGCCATTTCGCCAGGAAGCCCCATCAAATAGAGCACCAGTCCGACGCAAAAGCCGCCGAGGGTGGTCGCAATCCAGACGTAGTTATGGGTGGGTAGCCAGCTTGGAAAATAGGGGCTAACCCTTTCTGGCAGACTGTGCCACACGCCATGCATCATTGTTTCTAGAACAAAGTAATAAAGGGTAGCAACCAGCCCCCCCACGATACCAATTGCCCCTGAGCAGAGGACTAGCTGTGAATAGGTCAGTTGTCGTTGATGAGAAGACTCATCGGTTGTCGTTGTCTGGGTCGTCGCTTGGGTCAGGTTAGATTGAGTAGTCACTATTTTGGTCTCGAAGTACAACAATAACCCTATGAGTCACCTCAATAGAGAATGATGCTGGACCGTTAGGTGTGGGTAGAGTCTACGGTAAGCTCTGTAGCCGTCGCCTACTGTCCCAGTGCCTAACAGCTCTCGGTTTATTTTTTGCAAAAACTGTTTTTTCAGGAAATTGCTAAGTTTTGATATTGACGCTTTCCATAGTCCTCTTGATTTAGAGGGCTATGAGGCGAACTCACTCCTTACCCATAGAGTTGTAAAACTCATAGCGTTGCAAGCAAGATATTTAACTCAACGGAAACAGCTTTACCAGCCTAGGGAAATAACTGATCTCTCTATAATCTGTTTTCTTGATCATTAACCTACTGTTCTTGATCTAGACATTTGGTATGTCTAGATACAAAATGTGGCCAGGAAAGGCAATAGCGCATATCTTTTATGTGGTTTATGCATGTCTATGATCCGTGACTTTTGAGGGTCAGGAACAGACAAGGATAAGAGGCCAACGAGAGTATTGCTCTGTCGCAGCACATGGGTAAAACCCTCGTCGCCGCAAAATGATTTCACCCCTTCTATTTTGGTTTGAAAAAGGAATGACCACATTTGGGCGCGGTGAACTCAGCATTGGAGTGCATATTACAGAAAAACTAAGATTATGTTCTGTTTTGAAAGTAGTCAAATTTCGAGAATGCGCACTAATTTAGAGATAGGTTCCTTCAAAATGTGTTTGGAGTACTTTCATGAAAGTTAGTTTAAAGGCGGTTTTAATGGGTGGTCTCGTGGTGGGTTTGCTCGGGGGCAGCGCAAATGCTCAGCTTAACCAGCCGATTATTACGACTGAGCCGCCCCTGCCAGGGCAGCTCAGTGACCCCATCGCCAGCGTCACTCCGGTTAACGGTCGGATTACTATTGAGCTAAAAAATGAGACCGGGGCTAGCCTTACCTACGAGGTATTTGGGGTCACTGACCAGCGCACCCTGATGGCCGAGGAGTCAGCTACCTTGCAGAATATTCCCCTGGCAGCAACTATCACAGCCCTGCGACAAGACAACGGCTTGATTGATATCACGGCCAGCAGCGAGGAAGCTGGCCTACTGACGATCTCGATCCTGCGGGAGACTAACTTTGACGATACCCAGGGGGTGATCGACATTCAGCCAAACGGGACGGTTTTTGTGAATTAGAAGACAGATACCAAAATCCAGAAGTCATTGGAAATCTTGACTTCTGGATTCTCTCATGGCCTCAGTGGGGAGGGCAGGATCTTCGCGACAAGTCGCCAAGGTCAGCTGCTCAAAGTCAAAGAAAACCAACGAATATCGATATAACATTTGACATTTGAACTCTAAAGAACGAGGTGGCCGATATCGCGGTCACTCAAACCATGGGCTTAATTTTTAACAGCCGCTTAACTGTGCTCGATGGCATAGGTTGCTTGCAAACGGTACTGATTACCGGGTGACACATTGATCACCTCGTTTGCGGCGTTTGCGGTCTCGACACAGATAAATTTTTGATAGTCCTGATCTTCGAGATCGGCCATTTTGGCGGAGATTTCCATCCAGGGGTTCCACACAATGGTGGTCTGGCTGCCTTCTGTGGTAATCCGAATATGGCGACCCAGGGCAGGATCATCAATCACCAGCTCGGGTTTTACGAGTTGATAAACGCGATCGACTTCTGCTGAGACCGTCACGGCTCCGACTTGGTCCTTTTGAGCCCCGCCGTCTACCTTATCGAGATAGGCAGTGTCTTCTAACCCTAAGACTTTGACCTGGTTAATATCGCCAATGGTGAAGTAGGTGTGGAGTGCCTGAGTAATTGAAAATGTCTCGCTGCCTTTATTTTGGGTGATCAGCGCCACCGTCAGCCGGGTGCCTACGGTGATTTCGAGGGTGAGTTCAAAGGTGTGCGGCCAGATTTCTCGAGTCTCGTCGCTGGCGGTGACCCCAAGTGTGACCTTGGTATCCCCGGTTGGGGTGGTCTCAGTGCTGAGCAGATTCCAAAGACGATTGCGCACAAAGCCATGGCTGGCGCGACCGAGGCCTTCAGGGTCTGGGCCAAACCAGGGCCAGCAAATGGGAATGCCGCCCTTAGTGGCTTTGCCGGTTTTGTAATAGGCGTTTTCGCTGACGAACATCAGGTCTGCAGCCTCGCCCACGGGTTGAAAGGATAGCACCTGACCTGCGTAGATAGAAATCAAGGCCTTGGCTTTGCTATTTTCGACGGCGATGACCGGCAAGCTGCCTTTGCCCTCGATAATCTTGAGCTGACCGGCAATGCCGTATTGGGTGTTTAACTGCTCGATATTCATGGTGTTCACGTATAAATTTATTTAGATTCATTCCATACTAACCAAGTGCGATCGCAAGGACGTGTCTTGTAACCCACAACTTTAAATAGTTTTTGTTCGTAGGTTTCAGGGGCTTCATCCAGCCCCGCAATGCTTCTGTAATATTTAATCAGTCGTTGATTTGGCCCCTTTCAACTATGCTTGATCGCCTTGTCCGTCCTTTGGTGCGTACCCAGATACAGCTGCTGACTCAAACTCAGTCGGCCAGTGCTCGTTTGGTCAATATGGTGTCTCAGTGGCTGGGTTATTTGGGTATTCAGGCCAATGTGACCCAGCTGACGACTCGCAACGGGCAGGTACAAATTTCATTAGCAGTGGGCCGCCCCGACCAGTGCAGCGAAACGGAATGGCAGCAAATTTTAGCCAATATCAATCAGCAGACCGACGCTCAGGACGAAGCAGATATTTTGACCTATGCGAATATGCCCCGGAGTCAGCAGGTCAAAGTCCATCGATTATTGGCCCACATCATCCACGTCGGCAACCCAGAGGCAGAGGTGGTCTGGGATGAGTTGCAACCCCGCCTTAAAAAAATAGGGCTGGAGGACTCGATGCTGCTAGAAATCAAATCAGCCATCAAAGTGCCTGCAATGTTGGATACGCTGCTCGATGATCTAGAGGCAGAAGTGGCTGCGTTTGTGTTGTCTCGGGCCATCAGCATTGCCCTAATCGATCGCGAAATCAATCAGGGTGAAGATAACGCCCTCAAAGCGATTTACAGCGTTCTAGAAGGCAAAGCTAAGGTATCAGATATTTAGCTACAGTTAGGGACACGCTACTCAGTGGCCATAAAAAGGCACAAAGTCTGAAAGCAATCAAAATACAGACACTTAACGCGGTGTTTAACTTTTAGTAAAGCTTAGGTGAAAGTACTGACTTTGCTTGCCCAGGCTAGAGGCGGTCAGGGACATTGAGGACTAGTCAGAATAGAGCTGCTTTTTGCAATTTTTAGGCATCTTGGGCCAGAAAAGCAGCTTACTCTGGTTTGTCCTTGACTTTATACCGAACCGCTTTAAATAAATGAGTCAATCCCTAACCGTTTCCTGGAAATCACCCCTTTCAGTGACAGCCCCTGCCGAGGGACGGTCTGCAAAGCCTGTGCTGCTGTCAAACTTGGAGCTTGTTATTCGCTGTCAGCGAAATAGTCGTCCCGACCCCGCTGCTTTTTCTGAGCTGGTCAACTGCTATCAGCCCTATGTGAATCATGTGCTGTTTCAGCTAGCGTCAGATTGGTCAGATCGGGCTGACCTGGCCCAAGAGGTCTGGATCCGCGTTTATCGGAATGTTCATCGTTTGCAGGACCCTGTCAAGTTTAAAGGCTGGCTGAGACGCATCATCACCAATTTGTTCTACGATGAGCTGCGCAAACGCAAGCGGTTTAGTCAAATCGTATCTTTGGATGCGCCCCTTGCGATCGCAGATGGTCAAATCACCTGGGAGCTGCCCTGTGGGTGTCCGAGCCCGGACGAGCGGATCATGACCCACGAGTTTTACGACAACCTCAGGGCTGCGATTGTTGAGCTACCTGAGGTCTTTCGCAAGACGATTACCCTGCGGGAGTTGCAAGGGTTGACCTACGAAGAAATTGCTGACATCACAGGGGTTTCACTGGGGACCGTCAAGTCGAGAATTGCCCGGGCCCGCGATCGCTTGCAGCGCGAACTGGGTCAATACTTGGAAGCGCCTTCTGCGGATGAGGTGTTGGTTTGAGATAAAACTAAATATCACCCACAAAGCGGCCAGGGTTAAATAGGTTTTGGGGGTCAAAGTTGGCTTTGAGCTTTTGCATAAGGCCCAGGGCATTGCCTGAGTACCCCCAGATGTCTATTTGCTGTTTAACGTCTGAGGGCGCTTGCAGAAGGGTGAGATACCCTTGATGGGTTTCGCAGTCAGCTCGCAACTTGCCAATCAGGTCAGCGGTTTCCTCGCTGGCTTCAAATCGCAGCAACCCGACTCCGTTAGCATTGTGCAGCCGGGCTAGCCAACCCGCTGGCAGGATAGCTTCTGCTGACTGTAAAAAGTCAATGCCATGGGTGGGTAGCATTCCCACCTTACAGAGCACGCTAGAGTCGGAATGGGTTACAAAGGCGTTTGAAATCGCTGGCCAGAGGGTTTCCTCTACGGTTTGAATCTGGGCTCCGGCAGTTTTTGCGAGGGTGCGAAGCCGATCGATTTGCTCCTGGGCACCGGCTGAGATGCCCTGAAATTGGGCAATGAGAATACAGGGGGAAAGGGGAAGGGGGAAGGGGGAAGGGGGGGAGATCCCGGCCAGGATGTCTAGGGCGACGGGGGTGAGACCAGACAGTCTGGCCTCGAGGGCGACTTTGCGGATGGCGTCGGCACTGCCGGTAACCGCGACGGTTTGGGAATATTCGGGTTGGGGAAAGAGGCGCAGGGTGAGCTGGGTGAGTATGCCAAGGGTGCCATAGGCTCCGGTCATGAGTTTCATCAGGTCGTAACCGGCGACGTTTTTGACCACTCGACCGCCTGCTTTAACAATCTCGCCGTCGTGGCGAACAAACTGGACCCCGATCAGCATATCGCGGACGCTGCCGTAGCGCTGTCGCAGGGAACCTGTGTCAGCGGTGGCGACAATGCCACCCAGGGTGGCGGCTGGGGCATAGAGGGGATCTAGGGCCAAAAATTGTCGATGCTGCACTAGCTGCTGTTGCAAATCAGCAAACCCAACCCCAGCCTCTACCCGGACGGTGAAGTCTTCTACCCAATGGTTTATGATTCGATTGAGTCTGGCCGTACTGACAACAACATCTATATGCTTTGCAGGCTTTCCCCAGCCCAGCTTTGAGCCCTTGCCGCAGGACAACATGCGCCAGTGGTTTTGAGCACACACTTTAACGACGGCTGACAGCTCTGCTTCAGATTGAGGAAAGATGACACAGCCTGAAGACGCATCCAGACCCGCTGCCCTGAGCCGATGCTGCCAACTTTGATCTAAGTCATCGCCTTGAATGACTTGTTCAGCGCTCAGCAGAGACTGCAGCTTTTCAGCGATCACGACCATGGACCTATATAAGGTGGCTACAGCCTTATAGTGTACGCGGTTGAGGGCACTTGTTATCGGCTTCTATGGCCTGGGAGGCGGTGACACGTTATAAAGTTGCCTAGGATCTGACTAATCAATGCCAATCTTGACGGGCCCAGATGAGCGGTTGGGGTCGCTGCTTCGGGTTTTTCTGTAGTCTGCATAGAGCCGCTCGCGCCAATCCCAAAACGGTTTAAATTCGTCCGCATCGGCGAGCCCAGGGACGCCTTTGCCGCAGATACCCTCGGGTAAATCGAGGTATTGACGCTCCGGAAACTTGATATACATGGACAGACCCGCCACTGCGAAGTCGGCCAGGGTGGGGCGCTCACCAACCAGGTAAGGGCTTTCGGCCAAGATTAGACACAGGGCTTCTAAATCCTGTCGCAAAATATCTGTGGCGGTTTTAACCGCGTCGGGGCCAAACCCAGCCCCGGTGCCGAGTAGGCTCAAAACATCAGCGGGGACAGCACCGACCAACGTTTTTAGCAGGTCAGGGGTTGAAGTCGGCAGCAGCGCCGTTCTGAAGTTAGGATGTTGGTTAAATGCGCCAATCATGGCTTTACGGGCGTTTAATCCGATGGATTCGTCCGCCCAGGCTTCCATCATCAGGCACAGGCCTCGCTGTTTGGCTTCGGTGGGGATGAGCGGTCGGTCGGGATAGGTTTGATCGAGATATTTTGCGATCGCAGTTGAGTCGGGTACCACGGTGCTGCCGTCTTTAAGGACAGGCACCTGGCGCTGTCCCGATATCCGGTAGAGATCGACTTGACCCACGCCAGGGGTTACCTCAATGGTTTTATAGGGCAACTGTTTATAGTCCAGCACTAGCCGAATTTTCTCACTGTAGTGAGATGCCTCAAATGTATATAGCTCAAGCATATGTCTG
>JBCCRZ010000346.1:0-6638 GCA_039200855.1 Cyanobacteria bacterium P01_D01_bin.44
AGGCATCGATGCGCTGCTGGCCTGGTTGCCCTTCTATGCCAAGCTAGGGCCAGGGTTTGGCCCAGAATTTCTGGTGTGGACTGACCTTAACTTCTACGCCGCCATTCTTTTCAGCGCCGTCATCCAGGGGATTGAGGCCCGGATTATTCGCCGGGTGTCCATCGACCTGCGCAAGCGTCGCCTGGATGCGGTCAAAAACCGAAAAGTGGTAAACCTCTCCCCCCAGGCCCTTGCGATCGCCAAGGTCCGCGCCAAAGAGTATGAGTATGCCGGACTGGGGGACTATGCCTTTTCGGCGATGGCCATTCTCTCGACGTACTTGATTGAAGGCGGTGTCTTCTTTCGCACGCTCTACACGGTCCCTGGTATCAGTTCAGCCGCCCTGCTGATCTATGGCGTGTTGAATGTCTTTGGTTTTGAAGTGTTCTGGGCACTGGCCTCGGCCCCAGACAATGAAGAGTTGGCAGGAGCCTAAGCCGATGGAAAGCGTTGTTCATCAGCAGGTGCTGAGCGCCTTTCATGACCATGTGGACTTCTTGTGCGGAGAAGCCGAGCAGAACCGCATCTTTGGGGGGCTCAAAAAAGCGATTGGGCTGACCTCGATGATCCTGGGTGGGTTCTCCCTGGTGAGCGTGCCAGGGTTTGCCTTAATCCCGTTGTTCGGGGGTGCCGCAGGCTACCTCGGCACGGTCACGGGGCAAGCTCGCCGCACCGGGCGGATTATGCTGTTTCCCTTTCTGGAGGTAGGGCTAGAGAGCCTCCTGGGCAAGGTGGCCAAAGAAGCCCTGCCAGTGGAGGTAGACCTCAGTGACTACCAGTACATGAGCGCCAAGCAAAAGGCCGAGTATGCCCTCATCCTTAACTGTGGTGACCGAATTGCCCTGGCCCTGGCGCAGCTGCCCACTGATAACCACCGGGCCTTTGTCTGGGGGAGCTGCTTGAGGCGGTTTCAAGAAGCGTATTTGCCCCATATCAAAGACTCCCCTGAGCTGCTGATGCGCGTCGATGGCTCAGAGCTGGCTGATTTTGTCCTGGCTGGAGAAGCCGAGATGAGATCCCTTCGGCAGGCGATTGGGGGTGTGAACAATGAGACACATGAGACCGTAGGCGAGAACACTCAACTCAAGGCCATTCCAGTGAGGGCTGAGGATGTCCCAATCCCACCCGAGCCTGCCGAGGAAGTAGACATCCCTGAACATCTCGAGCCGCTGTTTGCCAACCAGGAAATCAATCCCCAGTTCCTGACACAGCCGGTGGAGTACCGAGCCGCCTATCTGCTGAAAGCGCTCACCCAAGACGGGCTCGATATTAACCGCTACCTGTCCCGCCCCACCTTTGGGGCAGCCGGTGGCCAGCGCAGCGGCAAGACCACCTTGATTATGCTCATGGCTATCCTGGAGAAAGCCCTCTATGGTCGCGACATTTACTACATCACTCGCGATGATGATGTCTATCCAATTGCGTTTTCAGGTGTGGTCAGCGGGAGTGAGACGGCTGCCCTGGCGGGCTATCGCTTATTGATTGAGCGCATTGCCAAAGCGGGGATGCATGGCCTCAAGAATCAGTGCTGGGTGCTCGATGAACTCAGTCGGGTGGCCCGTCAGCTAGCTGACTCTGAAGCCGATCAGCTGTGGTCGCTGACCCTGACAGGTTTTGCCAAGCTGAGCGGCTATGCCCGGATAATCCTGCATGGCAAGACCGCCAAGGCCAACGGGGTGCCCGATGGCTGGGCTGAAACGTTTAAGAATGAAGTTGCGATCGCCTGGACAGAGCGAAATGAACAGGCGGGGGTGGGGTATCTCCCCTCGGGTAAGTATGAAGTATTGCGGGGTGAGGGCAACAGCTACCGGGCTACCGGAGAAACCTTTAGCATCCCTGAGTGGTTACTGTTTGATATTAATCCCCACTGGAACAATGCCCCTTGCCCGGTGAGATCCCTGCTGCGGTTCTTCCCAGAATTCGACACCCGTCAACAGGGGCCAAAGCCGCCCAGTTTAATCACCCAACATCAGCCTCCTCAGATTCAAGTCATACCGCTCTTAGAACACTTGGGACATGAACCGGAGACCGTCGAAGAAGTCTATGAGGCCCAAGAATCCAGCGCAGGTTTACCTGTCACTTTGGCGGATCTAATCGCCAAACCTGCCCTCGAGACTTATCCGACTATACCGGGGACACCTTACACCACCCGAGATGCGGTTGAGCGGATTGCTAAGTACATGGCCCGCCATCCGGGCAAGTCATTCTTAGCGCGGAGTCTCGACCAGGCGTTTACCTCAGGTCATCGTGCGGCGCTGCGGCCCTATCTATCGGGGTTAGCCCGGTCTCTGGTCGAGTCCTGCCCCACTGAATATGTGTCACAGCTAGATGGCGCGAAACAACGCCGGTTTTTCTACCAGGGGGTTGCCCATGCCTGAATACATCCTGGAAAACCCACAACAGAGCGTGATTCGAGTGCGGCGTAACTCGGTCTTCTTCCTCTGTCGCTTTCAGCTGCCCGAGTCTGTTAAAGACCAGATGGCCTATGTCGATATTTGCCAGATCGAGGGCGATTACGTGCTCGCCTTCTATTGCAATCCCATGCCAGGAGACCGGGTTTCATGGGGTGGATATGAGTGGCATCTAGTGAGGCGTCACCATGCGCCGGTCAAGCGTAAGTCTAGGCAGAAAAAACAAGTCACCACACTAATTTTTGAATGGGAGGGAAGTTCATGTCCATCCGAGAATACCCCGGCAGCTTCAACGTGAGCGGCTATATCCGCATTATGCGGACCCATAATACGTTCTTTCTTTTGGCGTACAGTCCACGCATGCCCTCTGAGATCGTTCACCTGCGCAGCCAAATTTGCTGTTCCGGTATCGGCGGGCCGAAATCTGCCTGGATTGACATCAGAGCCAATTGCCCTCGATTAGAGTTTCTGCAGCAAGTCGTTAACCGAATCGGGTGTCCCTTCTCTGGTTGGCAGCTAAGCGCCCTCGAAGACGCCAGCGATCCCGATTTTTAGGCCCCCGATTTTTGAATAAACCCCTGGCCAGACAATAACGGTCTGGTCTACTTTGCCCCTCCAAAATAAAGTAGAGGACATTCCCATGACTCGAGAATCTTGCATCCCCCATCGTGCTAAACAAGTCTTAGCCATTGTCCGCCAGGACTACTATGACCTGCTAGATCACGATGCCTGTGGTGCGGCCCTGCTAAACATCTTTGAATACTGGGCTAATGCTGCGATGGCCCACGATCCAGACATTGAACGCCCCTGGGTGGGTGCTAGGCCCATCCGTGAGTTTGAGCAACTGTTGCTGGGCATTGCCACCGATAAGCAAATCCGCAAGCGTCTAGCCTTGTTAGAGCAGCGAGGCTTTATCCAAACGAAGGCCCCGGCTAAGCGAGGAGCTGCCAAAGAATATCAGGTGAGGGTACCCGAGATTCAAGCGGCCCTTGTCGGTCAAATAACCGATGATGCTGTCCCAAGTCGGTCAAATGACCAGAGAAGTATCGGTCAAATAACCGACGACATGCCTCCTCGTGGGTCATTTGACTCATGCCTCGTGGGTCATTTGACCAGAGAAGTGTTGGTCAAACAACCGATGACCTGTCGGTCAAATGACCGAGCTTTAAAGAAGAAATTACAAGAACTAGAAAAAGAAGTTCTTAGAGAAGGAAATTTTGTGTCGCCTGGTTCAGTCTTGGGAGCAGAAGCCAATGCTCGGCCCAAGTCGATCCAAATCGGTGTGGTTAAGTACTCTCAGCCCCCCGAGACGATTGACCTATCGAACCTGTGGGCGAGTAATCCAGGTATGGCAAAATCAAAGCTGCGGTTTATGGCCCCTCAGCATAAACGACTAGAAATGGTGGCCCATGGCATAGGGGAATGGTGGATCGGTCCTGGGCGTAATGATTTTGACCCTTGGCTCATCAAGGCGTGTCAGGCCCGTAAACGAAAGCTGGAACAGCCAGCCGAGTCAGGGGATGCCAAGACCTACCTGAACAACCTGCTTAAACAGGAGGATTGGGCCAATCTAGAGCTGCGATGTGAGGAGGCCAGAAACCTACGCGGGCGGGCGACAGTGCGGCCACCAGATGTTCAGACCGTTGAGGCTCAGCCTGCCTGCCAAAACCCATCGGGGTGGTCTGCCGAAGCGCAGCGCGATTCAGTCCTGGGTTTAGCGCGGTTTAAGGTGTCCCAGGGGCAGCTCGAGCAAGCCATTAAGGTTGCAGAGCGCTATGGGATCTCCCAAGCTGAGATTGGGTTAGCCGTTGACAATCAGGGCTTGGTTGCCCAGTCGATACCCTAGCAAACAATTCTTGAAACGCCTCAGGGCTTGATCTATAGGCATTTGAAGCGTATCCTACCGATCAATTAAAAAAGCAACTAAAGGAGGTGATGTTACATGAAAGTCCTATAAAACGCCAAAATCGCTACGGGATGGCAGTCCCACAGCGATCGCAAAGGCGTATTGAAAATGCTCAACCAAAATTTAGCACCGAGCGGCAGCGATTGCAATCGTTCACAGGTTTTTTTGTGCTTTTTCAGACCCTTTGCTAATTCTGATTGTGACTAGGAAGTAAACTCTTTTCCCCAAAAGGCTTGATCTATGACCGTTTCAAGCGTATTGTTCGGATCAATCTGAAGGAGGTGATGCTATTTTCAAAGCCCTTTAAAACGCCAAATCGCGAGACTGCGCCAACAGTTCCCGCGACCACAAAGGCGTATTGGAGAATAAGTTAATTAAAAACTACCACCGAGTGGCTGCGATCGCAACAGCTCATAGGGGTTTTTGTACTTTTTTTGGTTGCCTTGGAAAGTGAACTTGTTCCTGGGAAAAGATCGCTTCCTAAAAACTGACTCTGCATGAGTTTCAAACGCAAGCTACCGATCCCAAAAGGAGGTGATGCCATCTTGAAAGCTCGTTAAAATCCCATGTGCGTTGATTCGGACATAAGCAATCTGGAGAGGTAGTGATTTATATGCGGGTACGTTATTTCTGAACCTTCTACACAGCGCTTTTGCTTAAAGGTCTGTAATAAGTTAGTTCAAATGAACTATGATTTCATGACAATCCATTTTCTCGCAGGTAGACCCTCACTAACTCTTTATAAGCCAATGGTTCAGCCAGATCAAAGTTTGAATTTGTTATGCAATGAATTCATGGACTAATCCTTGATTTTCCAGATCTTTGAGCGGATGGGGTTGCGAGTTTGGTATGTACTCTGTATGATGCAACGTGATCAGAACTCTCATCCTAAATCTATGGCGACACAGCGTAGAACACGGAAATCCACCGTTGGACGTTCTTCAAACTATGAAGGCGAAACCAAGACTCGTGTGACTTTATCTGTCACAGAAACTGGCATTGAAGGCCTGGACGCTTGGGCTTCGTTTTTCAAATGCTCACGTAGTGAGCTGGTTGAAAAAATTGGCCGAGGGCTGATTCCCCTTGGTGTGCCTAAGCCGCCACAGATTCAACCGATGGCTGAACGAGCTGCTAGCTAAAGATGAGAATCAATGATCATCCCTTGTCGTTTCGTAAAGGACGCAATCGCTTATGGCCTATGAATAATTAAAACCCTCACTGCGCGAACAGCAAGGGTTTTAGTTGAAATATGAAATTGTGGGACGCAAGCCACACTAACCAGATTGCTTTGGCGGGCAAAAGTTAGGTGACTTAGATGCGTTGTCTCTATTTAACCACGGAATAGTGGTTTCAGCAAGTTGTGCTTATTGTAGGCATGCTTGTGGTTGTTTGGCGTGCAATTTTTTCTATATTTAGTGTCATCTCTGACATTGAATTGTATTTCACGCTATATCTGTCCATCTGGGCTAAGGTTCAGGCTGCTTTACACATCGAAAAAATAGAGCGCAGTCGCATGACGAGCGTTCCACAGCACTTTGTCGTGTTGTTGGAAATCACAAATCATGCCGCTCCAGATGCAACTTCCCGTCTCGGTTATCGAGTCGGATGATCCCGTTTTATCCCTTTTCCCACACCGTTTTGACTTTCTATATGCACCGATCCCCGCACCTGGGGATCACCCACTGTGGCAAACCGAAAGCCGTTATCCTTTGTCTGATCGGATGGTCTTGCAAAACGACATACTTTATGGTGTGCGCTTTGGTAAAACCACAAACTATGTTCTGATAGATATAGATAAGGAATCCCCCTACCACCCTGCCCAAGATCCGTTCGCTGTCTCTCACATCATCGATGCCTTGGAGCCTTTGGGGCTAGTGCGTGGGCTTATGTGCCAGAGCAGTTATTCCAAAGGTTTGCATTTGTATTTTCCATGGCTTGGCACAGCCCTCAAATCATGGGAAGTGGGTCGCGCAGTTACAGCCCTACTGGGTGCAGCAGGGTTTAAGGTAGCATCAGGCATTCTGGAAGTTTTTCCAAACCCCAGAACCTATCATGCAGGCAGCAAACCCAGTCTCTACAGCGGCCATCGCTTACCGTTGCAGGATGGCTTCTATTTGCTCAATGAAAGCTTCCAAGCCCTGTTGACAAACAAGGACCTGTTTGCAAACGCTTGGCGAACAGCAGCCACCCAAAATGATATTGATGAACCACAGTTAAAGACAGTTCTGAGACAATACCAACACAAACGCTACTGCATCACCGAAAAGGCTGAAAAGTTTCTC
>JBCCRZ010000347.1:0-6636 GCA_039200855.1 Cyanobacteria bacterium P01_D01_bin.44
ATGACCTATGTTTTTCCCTTTCTACATGATGTGCTGTGGCTCTAAGCAGACCGCTCGCAAAACCTATCAAGAGCATAAGCTAGAGTATCTAAAATCGGTTAGAGACAGCCTAGAAACCCAGCTGGCGTCGGTGAATGCTGCTATTGAGACCATCGAAGGTCAGCTGCAGCAACCAGCCATCTCGACGACGGAATAGCGTTGAGATTGTCAGTCATCCAAAATTCCTAATCTAAAATCAGAGCGCGGCCAGCGCTTTAGTATCCTGAGAGGCTTCTGCAGTCTCTAGCCGCGCTTTTGCCCGCTGGGGCTGACCCCACAAAATTTGTTCGTGCTTATAGATCACCATACCAGGGCGCTCGCCCTTAGGTTTATAAACATGTTTGGGCTGGGTGTAAACCACAGGCACCTGGTCAGACTGTCGGGCACGGCTAAAGTAAGCAGCGACATCGGCGGCAAAAGCGAGATCGGCATCACTGGCCACCTCACCTGCATTGAGTCTTAATAGCACGTGGGAGCCAGGGATCTCTTGGGTGTGCAGCCAGAGGTCGTAGTCGGTGGCTACCTTAAAGGTGAGATAGTCGTTTTGATTGTTGTTGCGACCGACGATTAGCTCGCGACCGTCTGGCGTGGTCAACCGATGAAAGTTCGGGATCAGCTTTGCTTTGGGCTGCTGGTAAGGATCGCTCATATATCCCTGTTGGATCAGCTCCTCGCGAACATCTTGAAGGGCATCCAGGTCAGCGGGTTGGATATAGTCGGTGAGCTGTAGTAAGGCGGCTTCGACCTGCTCTAGGTAGCGTATTTCAGCGTTGACGGCCTCTAGCAGAGGCATGATTGCATCGCGGGTACGCTTCAGTTTTTGGTGACGCTTATAGAGGGTCTGGGCATTTTGGACGGCATTTTTTTCGGGGTTGAGTGCGATCTCAACCGGTTCCCCGGTTTCAAAATCGGCTAGCTCCAGGCTGCTTAGCCCTGGCCGCCATTGGTGTAGGTGAGCCATCAAGAGATCGGCCTGGGTGCGGGCGTCATTGGCCTGATCCGATTGGGTTAGGCGCTCTTTAAAGGTCTCAGCTTTTTGGTTGAGCTTTGTCAGGCGGGCCTTGAGCTTTTGGCTAAGCTGGTGGTGTAGTTGGGCAAAGACCTGTTGGTTGAGCTGATCACGGTAGTATCGGTCTAGCAGTGATTGCACATCCGGGGTGGGCTCAAACTTTCCAAGACCCAAGACGGTATAGCCGCCGCTTTCTAACCGACCCGGTTGGAAAGCTTCTGTGTCTAATTGGGTTAGCCACCGTTGCCACTGGTCATAGAGGTGATGCCAATCGGTAGGGGTTAAACTTGGGGTGAGTTGGTCGGGATCAAGATTAGCTGCGCCCACTAATTGCCGGATCAGCGCAGAACTCACCCCGCTATAAGCCTTTAAGACCATTTTACGTAACTTGCCCGGCACTAAACTCACCCGGCTTTGCCAGCTCTCAAAAGATTCTGTTGGTTTAGGCAGGGTGCCGACAATGGCAGGTGGGTGCTGGTAGCGATCGCCGGTGCTGATAGGGCGCACGCTCGATTGTTTGACGCTGACCTGGTGGGCGGCGGTGATAATCTCTTGCTGGGCATTGGTGAGCAGAACGTTGCTGTATTTGCCCATGATTTCTACGTAAATATGCCAGCGGGGCGCATCGCCAGGGCGCGGGGCAAACTGGAGATCGAGGGCGCGTTCCCACGGAGATAAAAACTCAAGGCTGGTGAGGGCTAAGCCGTTGATCTGATGCTTAAGTTGTTGGCTAAACGTGAAGGTGTCAGGTTGTCTTGGGGGGGCGTCTCCAATGTGTATCCTGGCTGCCTGTGGATGCCAGGAAAGGGTTAGCCAACCTCGTTTTTCAAACGTTCTGAGGGCCAGGCAAATGGTGTGCCGATCGCGCTGCACGACCTGCTCGCAACGAGCAGGTAGCCACTGCGATCGCAGCTCGTGGCACACCGCTTTTAACGTTGTAAAGTCAACCGGCTGCACGGTACTTACACCTAACTTTTCTTGCGGACAAATCTAACAAAACTACGTAAAAACCCTACTTCTTTTATCAGTAAGTCAGAAAATATCAATTTAAGATTGTACGTAAGAGCACAAAAAGCACCTAAAGTTGAAAATTAAGAGGATTCTCACCATATATCCTCATTTTTTTGGGTAAGATGGGAATATCACACACTAGTTCTCATTTGCTCGAGTCAGAAAATCTTTACTCTATGGATATTAAGCTTATCAATATCGGGTTCGGTAACATCGTAGCTGCCAATCGTGTGGTTGCCATTGTTAGCCCAGAATCTGCCCCCATCAAGCGCATTATTTCGGACGCTCGTGAACGTGGCCAGCTTGTGGATGCCACCTATGGCCGTAGAACCCGGGCGGTGATGATTACCGACTCCGGTCACATTATTTTGTCTGCTATTCAACCCGAAACGGTGGCCCATAGATTTGTGGCTCAAAAGGAAGTCCACAGCGATAATTAAGGCAGTGGCAATTAAGCCGGTTTACAATACGGTGTCGTAGGGCGAATAGTTAGGATGATGATGGCAGTCTTCTCATTCTAACTATTCGTCATTACTGTTCTTGTAATAGCGATTACGACCCAGGTGCTCACTCGTTTTATTCGTCCCCCATGTCTGCAACGTCTCCTCGCCCAGCGGCCCTCGATAAGATCGTCAAGCGTTTTCAGCGGATTCAAGACCCTAAGCGGCGATATGAGCAGCTGCTTTGGTATGCCAAAAAGCTGGAAGCGTTTCCAGGAGAGGCCAAAACGTCTGATAATAAAGTGCGTGGCTGTGTTTCGCAGGTTTATATTATTGCTGAGCTAGACGATGGCAAGGTGCAGTATCAGGGGGACTCAGATGCTCAAATCACGAAAGGCCTGGTCGCCCTGCTGATCGCCGGGCTGAACGGGTTGCCGCCCGAAGAGATTGTTCAATTAGAGCCTGATTTTATCAAGGACACCCATCTGGATGTTAGTCTGACGCCCTCCCGTGCTAACGGGTTTTACAACATCTTCAAAACCATGCAGCAAAAAGCACTGCCGTTTATGGCAGAGGCGACGGCGGAAGGGTAGAGGTGGTACAGGGGACAGGAGCCATGGATTTGTCCAGCGCAGGGCCCGCTAGCCATAAAAATCAGCGGCTAAATCGTCGCTATAAAAATTATCCACGGTGACCGCTGGCTCCTCAGCTATCTCGGCAACGACGCCTAAGCTATTGAGGAAGCCCAGCCCTCCCTCAGCCATAGAGCCCAAGACGGTTTCCTGCAACTCGTTCCAAAGCGGGGCAACGGTGATCAATAGCTCTCGTCCGGATGGTGTGGCTTGGAGGCGTTGGCTGCGACCATCTTTGCCGGGACCTATCTCCAGCCACCCTTTCTTGACCATGCGATCGATGGTGCGACTGACGGTTGATTTTTCCATACCGAGCCTGCGCCCTAGCTGACCTGGTTGGATTTGGCCTTGACTCACAATCGTAGCCATAATGTTGAGTTGATTGATGGTGAGACCGTGCGATCGCAGCGCATCATCATAAAGCCGAGTCACCATTCGGTTCACCTGCCTGAGTCGGCGGGCAATACACTCCTGAGACATCTGCCGAGCAATTTCCCTGGGGGTTTTGGTTAGCCGATTCATGATGGCGCACTGATGGGATAGACACCTGAGGTTGGCTATACAACTAAATTATGCCTTGGGGATTGGGAAATATGGCACCAAACTTTGACATATTTCTTCATAATAAGAAAGATAGTATTTTCTGTCATGCAGCGGATATGCGCCGAGAATGCGTGCCGAGGAGGTGCGCTGAGTGATAACGCTGTGGTCTTGCCATTGCCATGCTGAGGAGTGCCCAAACATCGTGTCTGAAATCTGGATTATTGGAAGCATTATCGGGTTAGCCGCCTTTGTTCAAAGCCTGACAGGTTTTGGCTTTGCTTTAGTGGCGATTTCCCTCTTGCCACTGCTGATGGATCTGCATGCTGCGGTAGCGCTGGTTGTAATTGCTTCTTTAGTGGGTAATCTCGTCCTGTGTTGGTGCTATCGCGAGGGCTTTGAGTGGCAGGCTGTGGTGCCCTTGATGGCAGCCGCGTTGCTGACGATTCCAATCGGGATTGTGGGTTTGCAATACGTGCCCGATCACCTTGCCCTCAGAATTTTAGGGGGATTTGTACTGGCCTATGTGCTCTATGACGGTTTTAAGTTTGCGCTTCCTGAGTTGGTGTCACCGACTTGGGCCTATGCCTTTGGGGCAATGTCAGGGGTATTGACGGGGGCCTTTAATACAGGGGGGCCACCCATTGTGATCTACGCCAACTGCAACGGGTGGAGTCCCGAGCAGTTTAAGGGCAATATCCCTGGGGTGTTTATGGCGAGCTCGCTCATCGCCATGGCTGGCCATTATTTCCAGGGGAGTCTGACGGTAGACTTGTGGCGAGTTGCCCTTTACGCTGCGCCATTTTTTGCGGGGGGGTTGATCGCTGGAATTGTGTTATCAAAGCGAATTGATCCTAGCCTGTTTCGCCAGGTGGTCCTGGCTTTGTTAGGTGTGATGAGTTTGCGGTTGATTTGGTAAAGAAGCATCGAAAAGTTCTCAATTTTAAGGTTTGAGCTGGGCCATCTATCGAGAATTCAAATCAAAACTGATTTATTGTGAGGCAACAGGTTGCGCTAAGATATCGCCGATGCTGCGATGGCCCGCGCCTATGACTCTTTTGAAACAGATGACGGCTGCCACCTTGATAGGGTTGGGAAGCCTTTTTGTCTTGGCGGCCCCCTATTCGCTCTCCAAAGATGAGGTGCCGCAGCCGCAGGGGGTGATTGGCTATCTCGTGATGGGCGCGCCACTTGTGGCAGGGGGCACTTGGCTATGGGGCGCGGCCCGAGGACAAACACAGCAGTCGCAGCGGGCGCGACTGGTGGCTGAAACCCAGCGACGGCAGACAATTTTATATCAGTTGATCCAGGCGCGGCAGGGGCAGTTTACGCTGATTGAGTTTGCCATGGCGGCGAATTTGCCGGGTGAAGAAGCGCGGGATTATTTGCTGGCCCAGGCCCGGGCGTTTGGCGCGGATTATCTGATTACGGAAACAGGGGAGATTATTTATCAGTTTGTCTCGCAATAAGGGATTGATTTTCTCGTTATACTGTCTTGGCAAAGGTGTCTGGTAGATGCAGCACGGCGCGATCGCGACCGGATTGTTTTGCAGTGTAAAGCCCTAAATCTGCAATCTCGACCAGGGCACTGGTGGGCAAATGCATGGAGGGCACAAAGCTAGTTACCCCCAGGCTCAGGGTGACAAACTCGGATACTTTGGACCCTTCGTGGATAATCTTTTGTCCCTTCACTTTCTCTCTGATCGCCTCAGCAATTTTGAGGGCATCATTTGATTCGGCGCTGGGTAGGAGCACGACAAACTCTTCTCCGCCATAGCGGGCGACTAGCGAGCCAGACCGTTTTACCGCTGATTTCATGGCTTTGGCGACGAGGGTCAGACATTCGTCGCCTCTAGGGTGACCGTAGGTGTCGTTATAGGCTTTGAAAAAGTCAACATCGCAGATGATGAGAGAGAGGGAAGTTTGCGATCGCAACGCCCTAAACCATTCCCGCTGCAGGGTTTCATCAAAGGTACGACGGTTGGCCAGACGGGTGAGACGATCTTCGGCGGAGAGAGTCTTGAGCTGTTTGGTGCGATAAAAGCCGGTGAGGATGGTCGCACTCAGGGTTGAGATCAGGCTAGGAACGATCGGGACCCACCAACCCCATAGCAGCAGCGCTAGGTAGCCGCCACCCATCGTGACCACGAGGACCCCAATCAATCGAGAGAGCTGTCGCGATTCGCCCGTTTCTTGGAGCTGTATGCCCACGCCGACATAGGCAAAGAGGAGAATGGCGATGATCTCTGCCCACTCTGGCAGCATCTGGATTGAGGGGCGACCATCGAGGGCGGTGCTGATGATTTGGCTGGCGATGTGGGCATGAATTTCGACCCCGAAGGTGGTCCTGACCTGTGGCCCAAAGGCACTACTGTAGGCCGTATAAAAAATGTCGGAGCTGCTGATGGCGGCGCTGCCGATTAAAACAATACGGTCTTCTATCAGTTTGGGCGAAAACTCTCCTGACAAAACCTCTCGCAGGGTGAGCTGATCAAAGGTCCCTACCGTGCGCATATTTAAAAGGATTTGATAGCCACCATCGTCGGCGCGAATATAGCCACCGTCGTTACTATCAACAGGATAAAAGCTGCCCGCGCCCAGCCTCAGCACATTCGGGTCAGGCTCTGGCTGAATGCCCTCTGCCAAGAGATAGTCGAGGGCGATTCTAAAGCCAAATCCTTCGATTGCCCGAGGCCCCACTGCCGATGGGAATAATAACCCGCGTCGTACGCGACCATCGGCATCGACCATCACATCGCTAGCAGCTACCTGCCCGGTCTCAGCTAAAACACTATTGCCGGGGAGTCTGGATTTTTCGCCATCACTGATGACTTTCTCGATGCCAACCAGGTTAGGGGTGCGCTTAAACACATCAGCCAGGGCCTCAGACCCTGGCTCGATGGGTAGATTACGATAAAAATCTAGCCCGATAATGCGTGGATTGTGAGTCTTTACTTGGGTAATC
>JBCCRZ010000348.1:0-6633 GCA_039200855.1 Cyanobacteria bacterium P01_D01_bin.44
CATTCCAATAATTTTCCAAGGTTGCCCAACAGCGCTCAACCGGATTGTATTTGCTGTGATAGGGGGGATAGTAAATCAAATGCACTGATAATCTGGTCATTTGGACAAACTGAACCATGCGCTTGATAAATTGCGTCCGATTGCTACGGACCGCAGAACCGCCATCAAGGTCAATTGCTAATATGTCGGTGTCTGGATAGTAACCTTGATATTCATGCCACCAAGCTTCTAAACAATCGACGATAAAATCACTAGTTTCTGCCGACTGACCAAAGTAAATCGAGAGTTGGTTCCCTAACACATCCAGGATACCAAAGGGCACCAAGACGGCATCCCAGTGGTCATCATGGTCATCGGCTTTGTGGGCTTCTAAGATGCGGGCTTTGCCACCCCGAGACAGATTACCAATTTTGACTTTGGCTTTGCTATCAATTGAAAGTCGCAACGTTTTGGGATCGGCATCAGCTGTCTGATTGGCTTGAGCCACATTCTCAAAAATGGCATCGGTTTCCGGTATTTTTTTCTGCGGTTTCACTTTTTGCGTTTTTTTAAGCGATACCCCATCCGATTCAATAGATTGCCGATGGTTTGACGGGTTGGCAACGCCTCCTCACGATACCCTTTCACCTCGATCAACGCCTCGCGAACTGCTCTGGCGCTCACACGGGTGTAGTAAAAAGTCGATTGGAATTTTGGATCGGCTTGGGCCTCACCATCGACCAGTTCTCGAATATCAGCAGCCAACTTGGGCAGTTTCGTTTCGCTGCTTTGACGGCCTCGGGCTTGATAGTTATCAACACAAGTGATGCCACTACGACGTTCATCAAGACCGAGTTGAACACTGTTTCGACTCCATCCTAAATACCGTTCGGCTTTGCGGGCTGACCCCTCAAAGTAATCTTCAGTCACCTTCGCCATGAACGCTCGCTTACGCACTCCTGTCAGTTTTTGGGCAGCATCTCGGATCGTCTCTTTAACCGTTTCATCTAGCATCATGTCTTGCAAAACAAGCTATCAATCATACGTTGGCTTGTTTCTAAGATTGATGGGTATTCTATTTTTTTGCAAGTCCCTTAATTTTTGACAAGTTCTTAGTCTTGTTTTTCTAACCATTCGCTGAAGGCTTTAACAGCCTGTTGTACCTGACTAAACACCGTTGGCACTTGCTGCGCAAAGCCTACAACCCTTTGCCCATCTAGATCCAGATTGTATAAATGTCGGGCTCGATGACGAAACCGACGATATCCATCTAAATCTAGGAGTAAAGATCGCTCCCATAGCGGTGGGCGACCCTGACTGCCTGGTTCTGCCATCTGTCGTAACAGCTGCTCGTGCCAGTTGCGTCCGTCGGGTAAACCGTCATCCAACGTGACAGCAACCCGCTCCGCCAAACGTTCACAACCGGAGTAAAAGTCCTCAATGTAGGCTGCTAAGGTCGGTGTTACAAAGATCTCAGCAACGGTATCTGCTTGAGCCAGAGCTGCATTCAAGGTATCGATCGTTTTCTCAATCGCGCTCAGCTCATCTTCAAGACGGACTTTTAGGGCCAGATACTTATTTTTAGGCATAGGGATACGTTGTAGAATGCGATCACAAATCCTTTGATCAGCCTGCTCAATCGCGACCAGATCAAAGGGCAACCAGCTCGGCACGACCTTCTCTAAGCGCTGATAGGCCTCTAAAAGCACCTCTGGCGACACCCCGCGCACAGCCAGGTCTAAATCGGAGTCATTGTGCCAGGGGGTATCGCCCCGCAAAGACCCAAATACAATCACTTCAATGGCCCCAAATTTTTGTTTCAAGAGTTGAGTACATTGCTCGGCCACAGCCAAAGCGATTTGCCGCCGCTGTTCTGAGGAGTTTGGCACTGTGTTGAGGATAGCGGGCGATGGACTCATGGGTGAGCTGGGCTGCGCACTGATACAACAAACGCTGGATTTATTTTAGTGCGGTTTTGTGCGATCGCAGCTCAACTCATAGCAATACCTGCAAATCAACCCCATTTGAAGTAGGTTATCGTAAATATAGATATCCTTTGGCTGAGGAGTATAGGTTTGGCGTTAGCGGGTTTGCTGGCATTGGTAGTGGGTGCATCGGTCACCACGGTGCAGTCGGCAGGTCTGATCGCTGAGGGCGTCGATATTGTGACAAGCGGCATTATTGGCAATCGGGTCGATGCTGCCTTTTTGCTGGGCTGTCAATCTTTGCTAAAAACGCTGAAATTGCCAGAGGCAGCCCCCGTCAGCCAGGATTTGAGAAAGGCACTTTGGCTGTCTTACTTGCAGGCGCTGATTAGTATTGGCTCAGAATGCAAAGCCGAGCTGGTGGGCCAGTTTCCGCAGCAGTATCGGGGTCAGCCGGTTTATCCAAAAACGCTTGAGCCCGAACTGCGGTGGTTGGATGGTCAGTTAAGCCAGCTGGAGCAAGCCCTGCGAGCCGCTGAGAAAAATGACCTGACCCAGGCTCCCGAGCTTTCACTCCAGGCATTAGAGGCATTTTTATCCCTGGGCAAAGATCAATCCCAAAATGCTGCGCAGCTTGCCCTGCATGACTTGATCGACTTTGCCACAGCATCCAATCTCATTCCGCGTTATGCCGAAAAACTACAACAGGCCGAAACAGGTTTATTTGAGCGAGTCTGTGGCTTTTTTGCAAAGCAGCTCAGTGAAAATGCAGCACTCCAGGCGTTTTTTGAAACTCAGTTGCTGGTGCAAATCAACAACAACCTGGCAGCGCAACAGATCACTCTGGCCGATGTTAACCGTGCCTTGAGCGATATTTCCCAGGCGGTGCCCCAGGCGTTAAATCAGGCATTGGAAAAGCTAGAGGCAATTGAGTCAGAGCAGACGGTTCTAGAGGAGCGCACCCATAGCATTCTGAGGCTGAGCCAGGAAATCAAAGCCTTGCTGAGCATCCAGTGGGGTGACATCGAGCAAACGCTGGGTCAGGCTGAATCTAGCCCAATTACGATTAGTGAAGTCATCCCTCCCAACCCATTTGGCCCCCTGAGTGGCCGCATTGACTCGCCTGAGAAGTTTTTTGGCCGAGAGCAAACCCTCCAGCGGATTTTTGAGATCTTGAACAGCGGCAGTAGTGTGGCCCTGATTGGTGAGCGAGAAATTGGCAAATCGTCTTTGCTTAAAGCTGTACAGTATCAGGCAAGAGAACAACTGAACCCCTGTCGAGAGCCGATTTATCTAGATCTGCGCCACGTCGAAGATGAATCAGACTTTTACTTCGCCCTGTGCGATCAAATTGGGATTGAGGAAAGCAAAGGGTTTCGGCTTAAACGGGCTCTGGAGCCAAAGCGACTGCTGTTACTCCTAGATGAACTTGAGAAAATGACCTGGGATGGTTTTACCAACCAGGTACGCGAGCAACTCCGGGGTTTGGCAGAAGGAAAGGACGCCCCGTTACGGTTGGTGGTGGCGGCATCTAAGTCATTAGATCGACTGTTTCCCGATAGCTCAGACGGTAATATGGTGTCGCCGCTATCAGGTATTTGTTTAGAAGAAATCGTCAAACCTTGGGATGAGTCGGTTATCCGAGCTTTCATTGCCGATCGTTTGGGTCAGACCCCAATTCAGTTTGCTGAAGCCGAGATTGTACAGATTATCCAAACCAGTCAAGGGCAACCAAGGCAGGTGCTTCACCTCTGCTATAAGCACTATGCCAGCTTTTCGGAACAATCAGGATGAAATCAAACACGGTCCCGCGACTAAATCTAGCCCCCAAACGCCGTAGACCTCTATCTCTGTCGAATCCGCTAGATTATCTACAGCTGCTGGGTTGGGTATTTTTTTTCCCACAGGCATTGACGTGGTACGTCAAAACTTTCGGTGAGGAGAAAGCTCTTAATTCCTGCAAAACCTGGCAGGAACGGGGGGAGTGGTGGTGGGCATCTCCTGTTCAGCTTAACTTTTGGTTTCAAGGGCTGCTTTTAACAGTATTTACTCCCTTTGTTATTGCGCTTATTCTCAATATCCTAGACATTCCAGTCACTCTAGCAGAACTTAGTCCCGGCGTTGCAGGAAGTATTATATTCGGCATTGTGGGAGGTATTGGACTCGGTGTTGAGTTTGGCGTCATGGTAAGCGTTGCGTTTAGCATTGCATTCTTCGTCGCAACGTGTGTTGCGGACACCATGTTAGACACCGCAGGCATTATGGAAGGCGTCATGACTGGTATTACGTTCGGTGTCGCAGGAGGGCTAGTAGGAAGCGTCATAGGCGCTGCATTAGGTGTAGTAGGTATAGTATTTTTTGTTTCGATTATTTTTATAGGTATTGCATTCATTATTGCGTTTGTCATCGCAGGTATTGCATTAGGTATTGCATTAGGCCTTACATTAGGTATTACATTTTCCCTTGCATCAGACGTTCAGTTCAGCATTGCGTTCAGCGTCGGCTTGGTTATCGCAGGAGGTGTAGCATTATCACGTCCGGAGATATGGTCAATCGTCACATTACTAAGAAGTTTATCAATTTATCGACTAAGATTTTTTAGTCGTGTAACACTGATTCCATCAGCACTGTTATCTCATCAGCTTTCTAACTGGTTAAGTCAAGATTGGAACATTGCAATTTATAATCTCAACCAGTTACTGTCTTACACACAACAATTTATACCTGTAGTTAACGCAGTTAACCAAACACTCGATAAACTGCCAGATGATTTACTTTTCTTGAGAACTGCTCAGCTCGCCGACAATACATTCGACTGGAATTTAATTCTATATGCGTCTGCTTCCTTGTCTAACAAACTAAAAGCGGAAGCTATTGACGGGATTTTCTATTTGCCTGACACTTGGAAACGACGACTACAATCAAGCTTTGATACCTATCCAAGACTTAACACATCTGCCCATGCAGTGGCAGCAGGCTTTTGGTACCTCCGCCAAAATAAACCAGACCAAGCGGCAATGGCATTCTCAAAGGTACAGCACTTGCCCCACGGGACAGAGATGCAACAACTCGCCAGTTATCTCGTTATTGCAACAGATGTCGAACAGTTAAATGATAAAAAGCTCACTACGGCCTTAAGTGTCCCTGATAGTCCATTACTACGCCCCTATACCTGGGCTGCTATCACCCGACTGCGTAGCGTGGTCAACAATGCCCAGATTGTCTATCAAAGCTACTCTCGCTCTGCCCGCTCCTTGGCACTCAACCGAGCCCTGGGCGAGCTAACGAATTTACTGCAAGAAGCCGATCAAGTTCCCCAGGCTGAGAGGGGGCTGATTATCAAAATTGCTGAAATCTGGCGGGAGAAACTACTTACTATTGTCACCGATATAGGCGATGTCGCCTACACGGAACCGGTTCAAAATCCCTACGTAGCCGGTGACCCAGTTGAGGGTAACCTTTTCACCGGTCGCAAAGTTGTCCTCCAACAGCTTGAGGAGCTTTGGCTAATGGGCAATCAGCTTCAGTCGGTGGTGCTCTATGGTCATCGCCGCATGGGCAAGACTTCTATTCTCAAGAACCTATCCCACGTTTTAGGTAACAATCTCCAGGTGGCCTATGTTAATCTGCTCAATCTGGGGGCGGTCTCCCAGGGGGCAGGCGAGGTCTTGATTACCCTTAGCGATGCCATTAGCCACACGCTCTCAATTTCACCGCCCAAAGATGACGACCTGTTGAGCTTGCCCTACCCTACCTTCCGGCGTTTTATTCAAGCCATCGGCAAACAACTAAAAGACAAACAGGGTTTAGTGATTGCCCTGGATGAGTTTGAAAAAATTGAAGAACTGATCGCTGCTGGCAAACTCAGCCCAGATTTTCTCGGCTTTTTGCGGGGTCTATTGCAAATGAGCCCCAATATTGCCTTTGCCTTTGCGGGGCTGCACACCCTTGAAGAGATGACCGAAGATTATTTCAATCCGCTATTTGCCAGCGTCTTACCCATCCGCATCGGCTTTTTTGACATTGGCGAAACCCGCGAACTCCTCGCCAACCCGTCAGACGATTTCACCCTGGACTATACCCCAGATACCCTCAATGAAATCTATCGCCTCACGGCAGGGCAGCCCTACCTGACCCAGCTAATCGGCTTTCAATTAGTGCGCCAATACAACCATCAAGTCTTTGAGCAAAGCCGCAGCCGCGACCCCATCTTTACTCCTGACGATCTAACCACTGTCATTCAGCACACCGACTTTTTCGCCAAAGGTCGCTACTACTTTACCGGCGTTTGGAATCAGGCTGCTCAAGATGCCCCAGGTCAGCAGACACTCCTCAAAATCCTGGCTCCCCACTTTGACGGGCTAACCCTGTCTGAAATCAGGCGCGAGCTCGGTCGGCAAACCGAGCTATCGTCAGAAGCCATCGAGCCAGCCGTGAATACCCTGCGACGCCACGATGTCGTCAAATGTGATGTCACCGCCCAGTCAGACGCAACCAAATGGCGCATCATCGTCCCCCTCTTCCGCCAGTGGGTCCTAGACAATCAATGTTCTACGCCCTAACCCTTCGCCCTTCGCCTTTCCACATGCTCCGCATCGCCCTGCTCACCTACTCCACCAAACCTCGCGGCAGCGTCATCCACACCCTGGAGCTGGCGAATGCGCTCCATCAGCTCGGACATCAGCCCTGTGTTTTTGCATTAGATAAAGACGGCCAGGGGTTTCCTCGC
>JBCCRZ010000349.1:0-6601 GCA_039200855.1 Cyanobacteria bacterium P01_D01_bin.44
CGAGACCATAACGTATGGAAGACCTGGAAAACTTTGATTTTTTCCAGATATCGCTTGTAAGGGACCGTAATTTGTTTTTAGATCCCAAAATTCAGGTAAAAGCATCTAAGACAGACTTCATTTGAGCCCCGTGCTGTATAAAAAATCATGTATTAGATGTGAAAGCGCTTATAGAAAAGCTTAGTTTCTTAACTTGTCGACAGGAAGCTTAGGGTGTCAAGAAAGCCTACCAGAAGTGCGTATTCGTAACTAAGATCACTATGCACGAGCGATTTGAGTTAATCTCTGTTGTCCACAGGCTGGTTGAATCTCCCCAAGGTAGTCGGGTCCATATTGTTGGAGACAGCATTGAATGGTGCCTTGATATTGTTAACGGGCAGCTGTTGTTTGCGGCCCACTCCTTACAATATTTGACAACTTTAGAAACCGTGCTGCCTGGTTTGGGCTATGAGGCAGCCTTACCCGTCTATCAGCGGTTAGCTCAGCTAGGTCCCTATAAACGCCGGATTAAAGACCAAGGTTTAGAGGCCCTCGACTGGACGAGTAAAGTCTTGGGGGCGTTGGTACAATACAAAACCCTCAACCTAGAGCAAGCCGAAAAGGCATTAGCTAAGGTGTCTGAAGACGCGGTCGAAGCGCTTTTAGGGCTGGAATCGGCCACCGTGACCTGGCACCCTTTACCGACGGGCCTATGGTACCTGACAACCTGTGGGGTAGATTTATTTCCCTTGCTCAATCGCCTCTCTGAGCGACTTCAGGGTTGGCTCCCCCTTAGCGATCGCATGATCTCACCCCACCAAAGACCCTACTGCGAAGCGCCTGAGTCTCTCTATGCGTCGGTACCACAGGGGGCTCTGCCGCACCAGATGTTAGAGGCGCTAGCGCGGCTGATGCAGGGAGCCAGCATTCGTCAACTGGCCCAAGTTGTGAGGCAAGATGAGCTGAAGTTAGCCCAGCTGCTTTATCCCTACATCGAGCATCGGGTGATAAAGCTGTGGCCGCCTGTATCGCCCCTTGATCAGCTACCCTGGCTACCGACTCGGCCCTTACAGCCGATACCCTTGACCGCCCCACCGACTCCATTAATCAACAACTGTACCGGTATTGTCACCCGCGATAGTTTTGCCAATCACTCTGCTACGTTTGCAAAAACTCGCCATCAGATTGTGTGTATCGATGATAACAAATTGGTCTTGGAGAAGGTTCAGAGCTACCTTGACCCAGAACACTTTGAGATCACGACTTGTGTTGATCCGATGTCGTCGATTGCAAAACTATGCGCCATAAAACCCGATTTAGTCTTGTTGGATATCTCAATGCCTCGCCTTGATGGCCATAGCTTTTGCCGAACTTTAAGACGGAGCTCTATCTTTAAAAACATCCCGATTATTATGATCAGCAGCCATACTAGCGCTCTGAGCAAAGCCAAAGCTCGGTCGGTGGGTGCAACTGACTATTTAGAAAAACCCTTTTCCCAGGCGCAACTGATAGCAATTTTAGGGAGCTATCTCAATGCGTCTAAGTCAGTAGGCGATCCTATCGGAGCCTCAGACGCTAAAGACCCTGTTTGAAACTGTTTTAGAGAATCATATCGACCAAAATGTTCCGGCTTTAATAGAGACTGGGTGTATTTACGTAGTTAGGTAGTAGTCACAGTTAAGCATAGTGCGTAATGAACAAAAAAGTCTTAGTGATCGATGATGTCAAATCTGAGCTGCAATTGATTAGTCACTATCTAGAGCAGGCTGGCTATGCGGTCACGACTGCCGAAAATGGTCTAGAGGCGCTCGAAAAGGTCAAATTAGATAAGCCAGATGCCATTGTGACTGATCTGGTAATGCCTGAGCTCACTGGGTTAGAGCTCTGTCGTCAACTCAAAAAAGATCCAGACACAGCTGATATTCCCGTCATTGCCTGCACCACTAAAGACCGCAAGATGGACCAAAGCTGGGCTAAGAAGCAAGGGGTGGTTAGCTATCTCGTCAAACCTTGTACTGCCGAACAACTGTCCGATGCTGTGCGGTTTGCGATTCTATAGTTCAATATTTCAGGTATGCAAACATCTCAATCTTTGACCCCTGCCGAGCGGCTTGGGCAGCTTTTGCCCGAATTGTTTAACCCGACCTTGCCTTCGGGTGAGCAATTCTTGAGACTCCAATTGACCTCAGAGATGACCATCGCCTTGTCACTAGATTGGGTCGAAGAAAGCCTACAGCTCTCACCCCAGTTAGTCACACCGATTCCCAATATGCCCCCTTCAGTGTTGGGGTTGATGAGTTCAAAAGGTCAAGTTTTTTGGGCAATTAATCTGGCCCAGCTATTAGATCTTCCTGTCGTGCAAGCACCCTCCCAATCCTATGAGATAGTGGTTATTCGGACACTGCCAATGGGCGTTGAGCAGGTCTCTGATGAAAGCTTTGTCAAAACGGATAGTCTTGACGCGATGTTTTTGGGGTTAGTTGTCCCGAAAATCAGAGGCACTATTCGGCTGTCACGGGAAGATATCGCCTCACCGATCGATGAGGTGGCTGCCAACCTGCAACCCTATCTAAGTGGCCAGGTTGTCATCAATGACGAAGTTATTCTTGTTTTAAGTGCCGAGGCGATTGGCTCAGCCCAATCGCTTGTATCTGCCTAGATTTGGAGATTTACAGGCTATTTGCACACTTGTTTGCTTTGGTTACCACAGAGGCTTAGAAAATCGCTATGACTGCTCAGCAATATTCATCAGAGGATGGGGCTCAGACAAAAGGATCTGGGCAGACGAAAGGAGACCTTTTGCGTTGGTCTAAGGAGAGTTCGGTTGAAGGGCATCCTCTCAGCAGGCGATTGTTACAGACACTTTTACCCGTCACCCTGCTACCCTTAGCCGTGGCCAGTGGCCTGGCCATCGTAGTGACTAGTAAATCAGAGCAAGACAGTGCGTTACTTTTGCTAAAAGAGGAGTCGATCCTGGCCAGTGAAGCCGCCAATGTTTTTGTAGAAGACAACTTCAGAATTATTGAAGGGGTGCTGGTTAACCCGACGATTCTTCAAACATTGCGCCAAGCTGATGCAGCAGTTATAGAAGCAGGACTGGCCGATCAGCCCATTGAATCGCTAGAGCAGCAATTTAATCAGACTAAGCTAATTGAACCTAATCAGGCACTCAATCAGTACCTGGCTGACGTGGTTAAAGTCGAGGGTATGGGAGAACTATTTATCACTGAACGCCACGGTCTCAACGCTGCCTATAACGCCCCGACCTCTGATTTTGTCCAGCGTGATGAAACCTGGTGGGTCGAGGCTAAGGAGTCAACTCGATATGTCGAGCCCGTGCAGTTTGATGAATCATCTCAGGTGTTTGGACTAGCCATTGCAGAAGCTGTGCGCCCCATTGGCTCCGAAGAGTTTCTAGGGGTGATGAAAGCAGTTTTCCCTATTGATGTGATGAATGAGCGGCTTTCTGTCTATCTATCTACGGCACTTTCTGATTCCCAGAAAGTGCAGCTCATTGATACTCGCAATCTGGTTGCTTTTTCAAGCATCACCTCAGATGAAATCATTGCAGAGCCTGGAAACGTAGACGGTGGCGAGCCGATCACTCAGTTTGCCCAACTTCTATATTCTCAATTAGGGCGAACGGGGGACAGTGTTGAGGTGCTCAAGCAAGAATTAGCACAGCAGTCACAGTTGAAGTTACTTGAGCTGGACCGAATTTTAACACCTGGGGGGCAAGAGCTTTTAGTTGCCTTGGTGAAGCTTGAAGATAGGGAATACAGTATAGCCACAGTGCCAAACGCGCCCTGGGTAGCAGCCGCATCAGTAGACATCGCCGAGATTAACTCAGCTGGACGCAACTTACTGATCGTATTTACTGTGACGGCGGTGCTTTTAGGCACAGGCGTCGTTATCTTACTCCAGGTGCTCGCTCGTCAGCTCTCCCAGCCACTTCAGACCCTTACTAAGACCGCTCAAAAAGCGACCGCTGGGAACCTGGACACCCGTGCTAGTTTGCAGGGCACCCGTGAAACCCAAATCCTGGGTCAAGGCTTCAACAGTCTGTTAGAGCAGCTGCAATCATTGCTCAGCAACCAGCAGGCACTGACTGAAGAACAGCGACAGCAAAGAGAAAATCTAGAAAATGACATTACTCAACTGATGGAAGATGTGGGCGAAGCTGCGAACGGCGATCTCTCAGTCCGAGCCAGGCTCTCCGCTGGGGATGTCGGGATTGTGGCTGACTTGATCAACGCCATCGTTGAGAACTTGCGCGATATTGCGCTCAAGGTAAAACAGTCAACGGGTCAAGTCAGCCAGTCCTTGAGCACGAACGAGCAACAAATTCTCATGCTGGCCGATCAGGCGGTGTCAGAGGCCGAATCGATGCAGTCCACGATGGCTGCGGTCGAAGAGATGGGTCAGTCAATTCAGACGGTTGCCGAGAACGCCAGCCAGGCTTCTGCCCTCACCAATGACACCTATGCAACGGTGCAAGCCGGGTCTCAGTCGATGGAGCAAACAGCCGAGAGTATTGTAGAACTCCGCTCGACGGTGGGTGAGACCGCTAAGAAAATCAAACGGCTGGGCGAATCAGCCCAAAAGATTGCTCAGGCGGTTAGTTTGATTGACTCCATTGCCCTCAAAACCAACCTGCTGGCCGTTAATGCCAGCGTTGAGGCCGCCCGAGCTGGGGAGCTGGGGCAGGGGTTTACTGCGGTTGCTGAGCAGGTCGGCTCCCTGGCAGAACAATCCGCTGGGGCCACCAAAACCATTGCTCAGATTGTGGCTGAGATTCAAACGGAGACCCAGGAGGTGGTGACCGCTATCGAAACAGGGACTGCTCAGGTCGTTGATAGTAGTCATTTGGTCAAAACTACTCAGCAACAGCTGGAACAGGTGCTCGCTAAATCAGAGCAAATCAACCAGCTCATGCAGGATATTTCGTCCTCTACCGTCAATCAGACCGAGGCATCTATCCTGGTCACTGACCTGATCAAAAAAGCTGCCCAAGACTCAGAACAACGATCTCAGACGTCCGCTCAGATGGCCGAGGCGATTCAAAACACCGCCAAAGTGGCCCAAGCGTTGCAGTCATCGGTTGAGCAGTTTAGAGGTGTTGCAGAATAAACTATGGCACTAGACAAAGAGCAGCAGGCCAGACTCGCCTTCCTGAGTGAGGCCGAGACGTATTTCGGAGAGATCGAATCGGTCTTGCTGGCCCTGAAGACCGCAGACGATCGTTCAACCCAGATCAATGTGGCCATGCGGGCAGCCCACTCCGTCAAAGGGACTGCCGGGATGATGGATTTTTCAGCCCTGAGCCAGGTGGCCCATCGACTAGAAGATTCGTTTAAGATTCTTCAGGCCCGCCAGCTATCGATGGATACCCATCTAGAAACTTTGCTGTTGCAGGGGGTTGACTGTTTGCGGACGGTGCGGCAGCGCTACTATGAGCAGCAGCCCGTTGGGTCCCAATGGCTAGCCACCCATGTGAATCCTGTGTTTGAGCAGCTGCATCAGCGTCTGGGCGACCTGACCCCCGAAGACGAGGCCCGGCTCCTGTCAGAAGAGGCAGAAGAAGATCTCGATGTCATTATTTTTACGACCAGCGTCGAAGACTGCCTGGATGGGTTTGAGCAGGATCTGCCACGGCTCAGTGGCGAGGACCTCAGACAAGCGGTGGTCGCAATGGCTAGACAGCTTTCTGAGTTTGGCCTGATGGCTCAGTTAGCGTCGTTTGTCACCCTGTGTCAGTCGGTGCAGCAACAGTGTATGTTTGCTCAACCTGAGGCGGTTGATGCGATCGCACATCAAGCCTTAGCTGCCTGGCGGCGTAGCCATTCCCTCGTAATGCTGGGCCGAACAGAGGGATTGCCCACCCAGCTAAAACCGCTCGGTCTGACCCTCGATGTTACGGCCCCTGCCCCAGAGCCTTTGGCTGAGCCAGCGATAGTATCTGATTTGTTAGGCATCAGCGCGGATGATATTAGTCGTTTGCAGGCACAGCTAGCCGCCCTAGAGGTCGCAGAGGTAACAGGAGATCGGACCGCGGCTGAGAGTGCTGAAGATATTATTTCTGAAGGCACTATTTCTGATGACACGCTTACTCACACGGAGATTGGGGAAGCAGATCGAGTTGAGCTTTACAGCGATCTAGATACCGAGCTAGCCGAGGCACTGCAGCCGCTAGAGATGGCTCCAGCCTCCATTCCAGAAGCGCCCCTGGAATTGGCCCCAGCGGAAATTTTAGACGCCCCCCCAAACACCGCCCCAGAGACCGCCCCAGAGATCGCCCTAGACACCGCCCCAGAGACCATTCCAGAGACGGTTCCCGAGGGATCTTCAGAGGGGATCACACCAAACCCCCTAGAGCCGATCGAGATTGAAACCAGTGAGGCAATTGAGACGAGTGAGACCCTAGACATTTCTCTAGAGACCTCCTCAGCGATCGAAGCCCCCGCGGAAACGGCTGTGGAAGTCCCACTGGTGCCCCTGAGTGCGCCGCCTAAAGCGGCGATATCTAACCCTGTGCAGCCTGCCACCGTGCGGGTATCGGTTGACCAGCTTAAGCAAATTAATCGTCTATTTGAGTCGCTGATTCTCAACCGCAATGCGATTA
>JBCCRZ010000350.1:0-6589 GCA_039200855.1 Cyanobacteria bacterium P01_D01_bin.44
ATTTAGGGCTGTCACAAACTTTGAAGAATTGTTATCTTTAAGGGGTCGGGGCGCTGAGCCCCACAATTGCTCATAATGACGCGCTCATGTTGATTGCGCGGACTCATCTATCTGTAACCCGGTATTCTGATTCACAGGATAGGGGCTTCTGCATCGTTTTTTGGGCGTGCTAGTTAAAGAGGCTGGTTGCCTGGGACGATGCGTCATAGCTAAATATGTGCTGGACCTGATTCGGCTCGCCCTAGGTGTATGGGGAGAGCCCTTATTTATAGGTACATAGATATAGGTACGTAGATGCGTTCTCACGAATCTTCAATTTGCCTGGGGAGGTAAGGAATGGTCAAACCTCAAAAAATACGTCGAGCTTCGAGAAAGCTGCTGCTCTACAGAGGGCATCGGTATCCTGATGTCGACCGGGTTGGGGTTCCGTATTATTCCTATTGGGGCGACCTGTACCACATTTTGCTGACCATGCCGTGGACGGTGTTTATTTTGCTGGTCGGTGGGTTTTACTTGGGTATCAACGCCCTGTTTGCTGTTGCCTACAGTCTTGATCCAGATGCGATCGCAAACGTAGAACCCGGGCATCTTCAACAGCTATTTTTCTTTAGTGTGCAGACCATGGCCTCGATTGGCTATGGGGCAATGTACCCTGAGACGACCTACGCCCATTGGCTGGTCGTGATCGAGGCGATTTTTGGACTATTCTTCATCGCGATGACTACCGGCTTGGTATTTGCTCGATTTTCGTTGCCCACCGCCCGGATTTTGTTTAGTGATGTGGCGGTGGTGGCCCCCTTTAACGGCACCCCCACACTGATGTTTCGCACGGCCAACAAGCGCCGCAACTATCTGCTCGAGGCGCAGCTGTGGGTGACGCTGGTCCGGGATGAGGTGACCAAAGAAGGGGACTATATTCGTCGATTTCACGATTTGGAGTTGGTGCGATCGCACACCCCAGTCTTTAGCCTCACCTGGACTGCAATGCACCCCATCAACCCTAGCAGCCCGCTCTATGGCCACACCGCCGAAACCCTCAGACGAGACAATGCTGAGATTATTGTCACCCTGACCGGGCTAGACGAAACCCTGTTGCAGACGATCCACTCTCGCCAGGAGTTTAACCACTACGACATTTTTTGGGAGCACAAGTTTTCCGATATTTTGCTCACCACCCCAGACGGTCGCCGCATTATTGACTACAACCACTTTCACTCGATAGAGCCGCTGGAGTCACCGCAGGTCAAAGTAAATGGGCATGCGCAGGGGCATAGTGAGCGGGTGGTTAGGCGGTAATTGGATTATTCTCTTTTCCTTTGTCCCTGGGATACCTTTCCATCAACACCTGTACCTGCTCCGCATGATAAGAACTGCGAGTCAGCGGGGAAGAAACCACCTGCAAGAACCCCATCGCTTCACCTGCTTCGCGCCAGGCGTCAAATTGTTCTGGGGTGACAAACGTATCCACACCAAGGTGTTTTTGGGTGGGCTGGAGATATTGGCCGATGGTGAGAATGTCGCAGTCAACTCTGCGCAGGTCGGCCATCACCTGGCGGACTTCGGCATCGGTCTCACCCAGACCTGCCATAATTCCTGACTTGGTATAAACCCACGGGGCGATCTCTCGGGTGCGGCGTAACAACTCCAGGCTGCGCTGATAGTCTCCCTGGGGGCGGATGCGGCGATAGAGTCGAGGGACAGTTTCGGTGTTGTGGTTGAGCACCTCGGGCTCAGCGGCCAAGATGGTTGCCAGCGCATCCCAGTTGCCGCATAGATCAGGGATTAAGACTTCCAGGGTGGTTTGGGGCGAGACTTTGCGAGTCTCTTCGATGCAGCGGACAAATTGATCCGCCCCTCCATCGGGCAGGTCGTCGCGGTTGACGGAGGTAATCACTACATGCTTAAGCCCCATCCGACGAACAGCCTCGGCCAGACGCAAGGGCTCTGTGGGATCAAGGGCCTGGGGCTTTTTCTCAAAGTCGATATCGCAGTAGGGGCAGGCGCGGGTGCAGGCAGGCCCCATAATTAAAAAGGTGGCGGTCCCGGCGTTAAAGCATTCGCCGATGTTAGGGCACGAGGCTTCTTCGCAGACGGTATTGAGGTGCAGGTCTTGCAAAATGCTTTTGACAGCACCGACTCGCTCCCACTGGGGGGCTTTGACTCTAAGCCAATCTGGTTTAACGACCACGCTTTTCTGCCTGCTAGGTGACAGATTTTATTTTAGCAATTTTCGGTTTGGGGGCAGGGGGAAAGGCGAAGGGCGCTAGCGCAGCCATGCCCGCAGGGCTATAGGGCGAAGGGGAAAGGGGGAAGGGCGAAGGGGAAATATCGCGAATAGCCTGAATCTTGCACTGGGTAACCACAAGGGATTATCCCTACCCTCCTTAATCTCCCTCATCTTCGCATCCCCGCGTCCCCGCGTCTTCTTGCCCCATCTTCCTTATCTCCCTCATCTCCCTACTCCCCTGCTCGACCGCAGACATCCAACCAGCGCAGGCGTAATCCCCGTCAGATCGCTCACTGCCTTAAATGCAGCAGCCTGTGGCCCCAGCACCATCAAGGGCACTGCATTCAGGGTATGACGCTTAGTAGAAAGATCTTCAACATTGCCATGGTCGCTGGTGACTATCAGGGTGATGTCTGACGGTAAGTGCTCAATGATGCTTTGGACAAAGCGATCGATGCGCTGGAGATAAGTTTTAGAGCGCTCAGGATCTTGGGCATGGCCTGCGAAATCGGGGAGATAGCATTCAAACAAGGTCAGGGTATGGCGAGTTGATAGCGCCACCAACCAGTCTCCGGCGGTCTCGGGTGAGATCGGGGGATGGTGAATGCCACGAGAATGGGCAATTTCGCCGGTAATGTCCCAAAAGATGGCTGCACCGCGTTCGTATTCGTACTGCATCCGAAACGGGAGCCCGGCGGTGAGATTCAGAAGCGTACACACGGAGTAGCGCAGTCGTCGCTGGGCGATGGCTTCAAAGTAGGCGGGGGAGTAGAGGTTTGCCAGGGTAGCGGTGCCACCGAGGGCCAGCACTTGTTTGAACACGCCGCTGCCGTCGATCAGGGTGCGTAGGGAGCCGTTGGCAAAGCCGGTTTGGTGACGACCTAGAAATTTTGGGGCATTGTGTCCGGTATAAATCGTGGTTTGGCCGGTAGCGCTTTGGGGGAGCCCCTCGACCTGGAGGGTGGCGTCGATGGGTTTGAGGAGCAGTGTGTCGGTTTTACGGTGCGCCCCGGCTAACAGCGGTTGCTCCAAGAGAGTCCGCAAAAACGGAGTAGCGCTTAGGTCAGATAGGGGATTATGGGAACCGGCAGTGCCCATGCCAACACCGTCTAAAAAGAGTAAGAGAAATTTGGGAGAGGCTAGCTGCATGAGCATTCAAAGGCCCGCTTTGGCAAGTTCGTCATGCAACGCTCGCAAGGTTTTGTTATGCGATCGCACCCCGCCAATATACCGTGACCAAGCCTCTACACTCTGCTGCTCGGTGATAATTTGCCGCACCTGGAGAAGGTACTGGGCTGCTGCCCGATAGGATTCTCTGCCCCGCTGATCAATCAATCGCTGCACCAGGGCTTGGTACAGCTCAAGGGCCTTGTCAGGATGGGTTTTGCTTACCAGCTTGGCAACCGGCGCATAGTATTTGAACTGCTCCCAATTTTTTAGCTTTTTTAGATAGGTCAACACCGCGTCAGCGTCTTGATCCTCTAAGGCAATATCTAGGAGCAAAGACCAGTATTTTTCTTTTTTGAAGCGTTTAAGCAGTTGAGGTTTAAGGGTATCCCACTGCTTAAGCTGATCTGCGACCTGGCGCAACCGTTGGTAGCTATGCTGATGGACAGTGGTCCAAAACCGGTCAAGTTCCACATTGAGGGCGTCTTTTGGATCACCGTAGTGCTGGTGATAGCCAATCAGCCAGTCCGTAAAGCTGTAGCGATTGCCCCGCTGGATTTGTTCAGTGATATAGTGCAGGGCCTTTTCAGGTTGTTTGGCCTGTAGCAAGGCATCCGCCAGACGAGTGACCAGGCCAGGTTTATCTGTGAAGTGCTGATGCGCGATCGCAATTGCCTCATCAAAGCGCTGTTCTTGAATGAGCAAAAACGCCTTTTGCTCTGGGGTACCCAATTCGTGAACGAGGGCATCCGCTGCTCCTGGATTGCCCAGATGCTCCTGACGCTTTGTCAATAAACGAACCAATGCCCTCCGATCCCAGTCTTCTGCATTGACCATTTTGTCTTGAATTCGAGCTTCAAGCACCTGCCATTCGTCTTGTGTAGCCTGCTCAATGACACCGTCAAAGGCTGGGTAAGCATAGTCCATGCCACCGATATCGATGTCATGAAAAACAGCCTCTAGTAGGCTATCTAGCCAGTCAATGCGGATTTTTTCGCCAGGGGGCATATGGGCCAAACACTCTGCTAGCCCCCTGGCAAAATCATTGGCATAGCAGGCAACCTCGCCATCGTAGTCGATCTCCTGCAGACTCCAGCTATAGCCCACTGTCATTTCAGACAGCAGCATGTCATATAGACGGCCCCCATTGTGCCAATCACCGTTCAAGGTAATCTGCTCAGCCTGGCCCTTGAGCATGTCTAAAATATCAACAATTGCCTCAAGGTCGTCCAGGTTCATCGCCTTTTGCATCTGGCGCTGATAGGTCGATATGCTAAAAGGCTGATCGCTGGTTTGAATGGCGGAAATTTCTATCAGTCGTAACAGATCGGGGGAGCGCTCTACCATTTGAGCAATCAATCCGATTAAGTCCTCCCGACTATGGGAGGACAACATCTTGCTGAGAGAATCGAGGGCTTGAAAACTATCAGGCTCGTGAATATAGGTAAGCAGCAGCGCCACCTGATGTTTACAAATCCCACCCCAGTCATAGGGACAGGTGCATTTGGCGTGGGTAATGTTATGGTTTGACAGAGTAACCTGGGTGCGATAACGCTGACTGCCCCAACAGTCTGCCGACAGTTTGTTGCCCTGCCGCATAGGGTTCTCGATAGAGTTGCCTCGATAGTAGCTCTGACCCCGATCAAAACTCTGGGGGGTGGCAAGCTTCTTGAGATCAGCTTCGGTGAAAGCAAGGGGTTTACTTTTGGTAGGCATGGGGCAGGGCACGATGTCCTACGGCTGGGTCAAGGACGAATAGAGGGTCAAGCGCTGATGGCAAGTTGAGGTTGGAGCGCAATCCGATTTTCGGTGGCCCAGGTTTGGAGATCAGCCAGGGCGCGATCGCGATATTTGCCATAGCGTTCGCGCTTATTGCGCACGCGCTGGGGCAGAGCCGGGATGATGCCAAAGTTAGGCGGCATCGGCTGGAAGCTTTTGGGATCGGCTGTGGCGATGAAGTCAAATAGCGCCCCCATCATTGTGGTGAGCGGCAGGGACAGAGGCGGTAGCCCTTTGGCGACTCGGGCGGCATTGGTGCCTGCTAGCCAACCACCTGCGGTGGCGGCGGTGTAGCCTTCGGTGCCCACTAACTGCCCTGCCGCTAGCAAAGTCGGGCGTGCTTTGAACTGGAGCGCTGTGGTCAGTAGCTCTGGCGAGTTGATAAAGGTGTTGCGGTGCATCACCCCCATGCGCACAAATTCGGCATTTTCTAACCCAGGGATTAACCGAAAGACTCGCTTTTGCTCGCCCCAGCGCAGGTTGGTCTGAAAGCCCACCATATTCCACAGCTGCCCAGCCTTATCTTCTTGCCTGAGCTGCACGACTGCGTAGGGTTTCTTAGACTTATTGGCCGGGTCGTCAAAGGCCCCAAACCGCTTGTCGAATAGGCCCACGGGTTTCAGCGGGCCATAGCGCATGGTGTCTTCACCCCGTCGGGCCATCTCTTCAATAGGCAAACAGGCTTCAAAAAACTTGGCGGTTTCTCGCTCAAAGTCTTTGAGCTCGGCCTGCTCAGCCGCACAGATTGCTTGCAAAAAGTGTAAGTATTGGGCCTTGTCCAGAGGGCAGTTGAGGTAGGCTGCCTCACCCCGGTCGTAGCGGGAGGCCATAAAGGCGACCTCATGGTTGATTGACTCGCCCACAATGATGGGGCTAGCCGCATCGAAAAAGCTCATGTAGTCTTGACCCGTAAATTGCTTCAGGTCAGTGGCCAGGGCCTCGCTAGTGAGAGGGCCAGTGGTTAAGACGGCGATGCTGTCGGTGGGGATGTCGGTTACCTCCTCGCGCCGCAGCTCGATTAGCGGATGGCTGGCTAGGGTCTCGGTCAGGGTACGGCTAAACACACCGCGATCAACTGCCAGGGCTCCCCCAGCAGGTACCGAATGCTCATTAGCTTTATGGATAATAATTGACCCCAGCTGGCGCAGCTCTTCATGTAGTAGCCCGGAGGCGCGGTCAGTGGACTGCGCCCCAAATGAGTTGCTACATACCAGCTCTGCCAGATGCTCAGAATGATGGGCCGGGCTGGTCTTGACCGGGCGCATCTCATGCAAAACGACGGGTAAGCCTGCCTGGGCAATTTGCCAGGCGGCTTCGGTCCCGGCCAGGCCACCGCCGATGACATTTATGGGGGGTTGCATGGGCATTAGAGGTCAAGGTTGGCTGAACCTTCAGAATAGCCCAAAATTTCCCTAG
>JBCCRZ010000351.1:0-6576 GCA_039200855.1 Cyanobacteria bacterium P01_D01_bin.44
CTTGACAACATACAGCTCTCTCCTGAACTCCACGGCCAAGGCATTGGAACCGCAATTCTTAAGAATATCTTGAATAAGAACGCATCTAAACCAATCCTTCTGATCACCTTTTTAGATAATCCAGCTATCCATCTCTACAAAAGGTTGAGCTTTACAGTTACTGACCAAGAGGGTGGCACGGTCCACATGATGCGAGATATACAAAAATCTTGTTGATCACGCCTTCTACTGTCTGGTTGCTACCCAGATCAACTGATCAGCTCTACTCTTCTATTGAGGGGACACCATGCGGGCAAAATCGTGATCTTTCGCCTGGTGAGAAACGTCATTGCGTCCACGATGGTGCATTAGCAAATAGGCTGATGGAATAAAATAGAGTGCCAGCAGCGTCGCGCCGCCAAGACCGCCTGCGATCGCAATGGCCAACGGCGGCCAAAATCCAGTTTCATCCAGCAGTAGCGGGGTAAATCCCACGATAGTGGTCAGCGTGGTGGCAATCACATGGCGGGTGGATTTCATCACCACCTGCTGGGTGGCCTTGATATGACCGTGCCGGGCTAAGGGGTCGCTGCGGAGCGCTGCCAGAACCACAATGGAGTCGTTGATAGCAAGGCCAATCAGTCCCAAGGTGCCGAGGATGGCCGTGAAGCCAAACAGCGCGTTAAATAACCACAAGGCCATGGCCGCTAAGCCCACGGCGGCGACGGCAACAACTGCGAGCAAACCGGCTATCCCAAAGGAGTTAAAGGACAAAATCAGGGTGGCGGCCATCAGCACTACGAGCACGCCCACGGTGGATAATAGGTTGCCGACAGCGGTGCCACGGGCATCGGCTTCGCCGCCATAGTCCAATCGGTAGCCTGCCGGTAACTCAAAGCCGCTGTTCTCTAATGCTTGCTGAAACTCGCTGAGGGCTTCGCTGGGGAGTGAGCCCGCAGTGATGAACCCCTGCACTAGATTGATGCGCTGTCCATTGCGGCGGGCGATGGTGTTGAGGTCGGGCACTAGGTCCAGGTTGGCCACCGATGAGAGCGGGATAGTACCGCCATTCGCACCCTCATTCTGGCTGTTATTAGAAAGCAGGTCGGTGGAGGTAATTTGAGCGAGGTTACCGCGCTCAGCTTCGGGCAGGCGGACCCGCACAGGAATATCCTCGGTGCCTTCTAAAAGGGAGCCGCCAATGCTGCCGTCGAGCAGGTTGCTGAGCTGGGCTGCGATCGCACCGTTATCTAACCCCACCCGACGAGCGGCGGCTTCATCGACGGTGAGGGCCAGTTTTGGGTTGGCCTCGGTGAGGGTAGCACGGGTATGGATGACGTTGGGCACCTGGGCCAAGATGCCTCTAAGGTCGCTGCCCAGAGCACGTAGTTGGGTCATGTCTGAGCCGTAGAGCCTGAGTTCAATGGGGGCATCAAACGGTGGGCCTTGCTCTAGCTGTTTGACCAGCGACTGGGCCTCGGGGAAGGCGGCATCTAGATCAGCTTGCAGGGTACGGATGGTATCTCGAATATTCTCGGTGGAGCTCAGTTGCACAATGCCCTGGGCGTAGTCAGCGGCGTTGCGGCGACCGCTGGTGACATTGTAGAAAAACGACGGGGCGCTTTTGCCCAGAAACCAATGCACGTCTTTAACTTCGGGATGCTGGCGGAGCAGCTCACGGGCCTGGGCCACTTGGGTGCGAGTGGTTGCGATCGCACTCGCCGCTGGTAGCTCAAACTCAATCTGAAACTGATCGCGATTAGTGGGCGGAAAAAACTGCTGGGGCAAACTCATAAATTGGACAAACCCAATCCCCGGCAGGACCAACGCCAGTACAATCCCCAGCACAGGCCGTCGGAAAACCTTGCCCAGACTCCAATGATACAGCTGGCCCAAGGTTTGGTTTGCAAAGCCACCTACCCACCACGGCGGGTTAGTTCCAGGGCTCTCCCTTACTGGTCGCCAGCGATACATCAGGCCGGTCAAAGCTGCAATCACCGTCAATGATAGGGTGAGCGAGCTGATCAAGGCCAAAATTACAGTGCTGCCGATGGTGCCGATAAATTCCCCGGTGCCGCCTGGAGAGGTTGCTATCGGGACAAAGGCCAGGACGGTGGTTAGGGTGGAGGCCACCAGCGGCACAAGCAGATGTTGGACGGTTTTTTGGACTGCGATGGCCGGTTTAGCCCCAGCTTTCAGATTAAGCTGCACCTCATCCACCACAACAATGGCGTTGTCGATCAACAACCCCAGCGCAATAATCAACCCCGTCACCGACATCTGGTGCAGCGGGATATTCAATGCCTTCATACTGCCAAATACCATCAGTGTCGCCAGCGGTAGCGCAGTCCCCACAATCAAGGCCGAGCGCCATCCCAATATCAGCAGCGAGATGCCGATGACCAAAAGAGAACTGACGATCAAATTGCCAATCACCCCGTTTAGTCGCTGTTGCACATAGCGGCTCTGATCCAAAATGACGGCGAGATCCAGGCCATCCGAGAGATCGGCTTCAAAGCCAGCTAGAACTTCTCGGGCTTGCTCTGCCCACAGATCGACTCGATAGTTTGACTCCACCGTCGCGGCCACCACGATGGCCGGTGCCCCTTCTACTAAAGCCAAATCAGATACAGGAGTTTGGACTGATTTGCTGACCTGGGCAATCTCTCCAAGCTGGGCAATCTGCCCCTCTGCCCCAACTTGAATCGGAATCTGCCGAATTCGATCCAGCGAATCCAGCGCACTATCTACCTCCAGCAGCAAATCATTTTGGCTGCCCTTAAGCTCCCCGGCAGAGACCTTGGCATCACTGGCCAAAACCTGTTGTGAGAGCGCCTGCACCGTCAGCCCCAGACGACCTAAGTCGGCCTGAGCAACCTCTACAACGATCTCCTCATCGGGCTCCCCAAATAACTCTACGCTGTCTGTCCCTGGCAGATTTTTGAGCTGATCCTCTAAGCCCTCGGCCACCCGCCGCATAATGGCGTAGTTCGGCTCTGTGTCTAACTGCCAGGTGAGTCCAACAATCAGGGCATTCGCTTTGACTTCCTGATCCTCATACTCAGGCTCACTCGCCCCGGTTGGCAACTCAGGGGTGGCGTCCTCTAACTGACTGCGAACCTTTGACCATACAGGCTCCACATCGGCCACCGTTTCTTTAAGCTCGATGGTCACCACCGAGACGCCAGGGCTTGAGGTTGAGCTGAGCGTATCGATTTCTTCAATATCCGACAGTTCTTCCTCAATTTTGTCAGTGACCAGCGACTCAACCCGCTCGGCACTGGCCCCCGGAAAGAAGGTTGTGATGGTCGAAACCCGCTGGGTGATCTCCGGATCTTCTAATCGAGGCAGTGTGAGGAACGCCGATAGCCCCCAGACGACAACCAGGGTCAGGGTGAGGAAGAGGAGTTGGCGGTTGCGGTAGAAGAGGTTGAACATGGGAAAGAAGGGGGAAGGGGGAAAGGGGAAGGGGGAAGACGCGGGGACGCGGGGACGCGGGGATGGGGGGATAGAGATGGGTAGATCCGGTAGGGGCAACCCCTTGTGGTTGCCCTATTCAGGATTGAATGCAATTAACCGAACACACTGTAGAAAGGGTATGGCGTGCGCCCAATGCAGGATTGAAAACCATTGACCGAGAATTTTGTGAAAACCATCATGGCCCAGTCGCCTTCACCAATTGCCCCGGCACAATCCGATGGATGCCGCTGGTAATCACGGCCTCGTCCGGTTGCAGCAGGCCGCGTACAAAGGTGCGATCGCCCTCGGTGTAGAGCACCTCAACATCTCGACGGGCAACTTCGTGGGTGTCTTCTGTGGGGGCCGTTGAGTCATCTACTTCATCCAACACATAGGCGGTCCATAGCCCGCGTTCGCCTTCGACCAGGGCGTTTGTGGGCAGCCAGTAACCGGATTCGGGTTGAGTTTCCTCTAGGGCAAGGCGAGCGGTGGCTCCAATCGTGGGAGTGGCGTCGTTTTCTAAGGTCAGCACCACGGTGACGGTTTGACTGGTGCTGTCTAACTCCGGCAACAGCGCCGTTACCGTGGCGGGATACGTGCGACTGTTAACCTCTATCGACTGCGCGCTGTCCACGGTGAGCTGGTCGGCAACGTTGGCGGACACCCCAATCCGAGCCTCAAGAGCACTGCCCTCCACCAAGCGCAACACGGTTTGGCCTGAGCCGATGACGACACCTTCATCCACCAGACGCTTTGAAATCCGTCCGCTAAAGGGGGCGTACATCGTGCTTTTAGAAAGGGAGACGTCAATGCTTTTCAGGGTGGCATCGAACTGCTCAACCTGGGCATCTTGGGCGGTGACCTGCTCAACTCGTGTACCCGCTTGCAGCTCATCCAACTGACTTTGGGCCTGCTGCAAGCGATTGGCTAAGGCATCTGCTGAGAAGGCTCTCTCATCGAGTTCTTCCCGAGAAATCGCCCCTTGGGCGTAAAGATTTTCGCGGCGCTGCTGCTGTAGGCGAGCTAACGCTACCTGAGCCTCGAGGTCTTGCACGGCGGCCTGGGCGGCGGCGATGTCTTCTACCCGAGGGCCTTGTTGGAGTTCTTGAAACCGGGCCAGGGCCTGTCGCCGCTGAGCGTCTATTTGCTGACGCTGGGCTTGCAAACTGCGGATATCTAAGCGGGCTATTGGGTCGCCTGCCTCTACCCAGTCCCCTTCATCTACCAGGATTTCGACCAACGTACCAGCCTGCTCAAAGCCCAGGTCACTGCTGCGTCGGGCGACAATTTCGCCGGTATAGGTGCGGTTGATGCGGTAATCAGTAGCGGGCTCCAGGATTTGGGTCTTGACAGGGAGGATTTGTGGCGCAACTGTCTCAGGATCATCGGTCCCCTTGGCACGAGATATAACAAAAACTGGCCCTACAATCAGCAAGACCAGCAAGAGACCATACCAGCGTAGTTTTCGCTGAGAGGGCATAGCCGGTAGTGAACTGGCTGCAAGGGGGCTATCAGCTGATGCGACTAAATCAGCGGATTGAGCATTTGAGATCGCACTAACCTGGGTCGTTGACGTATCTGGGAGCGTTGACATATCTGGGTTCATGGCTCGATGCTCGCTTTGTTTCTGGCGTAATCCGGCGGGGTGCCCGTGCATTCGATGGGCGAGCGGATAAAAACCGCGCCTAACATAGACACTAGCGGAGCACAGCGAAGCCATGCCCCTTAGGCTATAGTCCGGCTTGTATGTTTTAGGGAAGGCAACGGACTGGTTATCACCCGGTGTTTATACTCAATTTGTTTATACTCAATTTGTTTATATTCAATTTGTTTATATTCAATTTGTTGTCTATTGCTATTCAGAGTATACTCAACATGTTGGATATGTCAATTAAAGTTACGAATTCATGGCCCTAGCCCATACCATCCTGGCGTTGTTGGCCCAGCAGCCAGACAGCGGTTACGACATCAGCAAACGGTTTGATGAAGGGTTGAGCTGCTATTGGAAGGCGACTCAGCAGCAGGTCTATCGCGAGCTGTCGAAGATGGAAAAGCAGGGTTGGGTCGATTTTGAGAAAATTCCCCAGGAGGGCAAGCCGGATAAGAAGGTCTATCGCATTACTGAGCCGGGCTGGACCGAACTGATGCGGTGGTATGCAGAGCCCACCGGGCCGACCCAGATTCGAGAAGATTTGCTGGTCAAGGTGATGATCGGCTACAAGATGCCCCGTGACTTGCTACTCAAGGAGCTATATCACCGCCAAAAGCTGCATCAAGCTCAGCTAGACGAGTATCACGCCATGAAAGCAGAGCACTGTATCGGGGAAGCAACCCCGATCGAAATCCAGTTTAAATACCTCACCTTGAAACGCGGCATTGCCTACGAAGAGTCCTGGCTGACCTGGTGTGATGACGTGCTCAAATTCCTGGACAGCCATCCAGCAACCGAGGGCGAATCCTCCCATGGCTAAACAACGTCTCGATATGTATCTGGTCGAAAACGGACTGTGTGAATCGCGACAGCTGGCCCAGCGGATCATCCGGGCTGGGGAAGTGCAGGTCAATCAGGAAGTGATCGATAAGCCTGGTACGCTGATTAAGCCCGATGCGACGGTTTTAGTGAAGCAAAAGTCGCGGTTTGTATCTCGCGGCGGTGAGAAGCTGGCGAAGGCGCTGGAGGTGTTTGAGGTGAGGGTGTGCGATCGCATCTGCCTTGACGGCGGCATCTCCACCGGCGGTTTTACCGATTGCTTGATACAGGCCGGTGCCCAACAGGTCTACGGCGTTGACGTCGGCTACGGCCAGGTCGCCTGGAAACTACGCCAGGACCCCCGCGTAGTCCTCAAAGAACGCACCAATATTCGCCACCTGAGCGAGCAAGACCTGTATCCCGATGCGCAACCTCGTCCTGATCTCGGCGTGATGGACGTCTCATTTATTTCTCTAACCAAAGTGCTGCCTGCCTTTTGGACGTTGCTAGCCCCCCCACGGGAAGCAATTTTGCTGATCAAACCCCAGTTTGAAGTCGGACGCGACAAAATTGGCAAAAAAGGCGTCGTCCGCGACCCGCGCCACCATGCCGAGGCCATAGAAACCGTGCTAAAAGACGCCCAAAAACTGGGATGGCACTATCGCGAC
>JBCCRZ010000352.1:0-6571 GCA_039200855.1 Cyanobacteria bacterium P01_D01_bin.44
AGGCATATGAATTTGTTCAGAATGAAGCGATCGCAAATGAGTTAGCAGCTCAATTTTGGTTAGCCAGGGGCAAAGCAAATATCGCCCGAGGCTATATGCAATCGGCCTACCATGGCTACCAGCAATGGGGGGCAAAGGCTAAAGCGCAGGATTTAGCGCGTCACTATCCCAACTTGTTGATGCCCGATCAGTCCACACCTCGAACCGCAACGCTGACCACGGCAGGTCTCTCTGATACGCTCCAGCAATCTACCCAGCCATCGTCCTCCAGTTCTGATACCGGTAGCAGTCTTGATCTCGCCACGGTGATTAAGGCCTCCCATGCCATTGCCAGTGAAATCCGTCTGGCAGGCTTGTTGGAAACCTTGATGCAGATTGTGATCGAAAATGCGGGTGCCCAAACGGGGGTTTTAGTCTTGCAACAAGATGATACCTGGGGGGTTGAAGCTACTGGCAACATTGAGGGTGCGATCGCAGTCCATTCATCACAGTCTCTTCCCCTTGATCAGGTGCTACCGCTGTCAGTGATGAACTATGTTGTCAGGACTCAAGATCCAGTTTTAATCGCCAATGCAACTGCTTCAGAAACATTTCAGCAAGATCCTTACATCATTGAACATCAGCCCAAATCAATCCTCTGTACGCCCATTGTTAATCAGGGTCAGATGGTGGGGTTTCTGTATCTTGAGAACAATCTAACAACCGAGGCATTTACCCCCGAACGCTTGGAGGTTTTAAATGTACTCTCAACTCAGATTGCGATTTCCTTAACTAATGCTCAACTTTACGAGGACATGCAGACGCTTAATGATGCGTTAGAAGATTCTAATCGAACGTTAGAACAACGGGTTGCCGCTCGTACCCAGGAGTTGTCGCAAACCCTTGATGTGCTTAAGGCCACCCAGGCGGAGTTGGTGATTGAAAACGAACTGTTGCGGAGTGCCGATCAGCTTTCTAGTGTGGATTACCAAGTGGGGGGCTCCCTGGGCACAGATGCACCTACCTATGTCGTGCGCCAGGCCGATCGCCAGCTCTATAAAGCGCTCCGACGGGGTCAGTATTGTTACATCTTTAATGCCCGTCAGATGGGCAAGTCTAGCCTGCGGGTGCAAATGATGACGCGAATGCAGGCCGAAGGGGCGGCCTGCGTCGCCATTGATCTATCTGTGATTGGCAATCGTCAAACCACCCAAGAGCAATGGTATGCAGGCTTTATGTATATCCTAGCCAGCAGTCTGGGACTGCGAAAGCAGATGAATGTTCGAGCCTGGTGGCGAGACAATATGTTATTGTCGCCCTTACAACGACTGGATGAATTTGTCAGTCAAGTCATCCTGCCCCAGATTACTGAAGATATTATCGTTTTCATCGACGAAGTGGATAGCGTGTTGAGTCTCGAATTTGAGGCAGATGATTTCTTTATCTGGCTACGCACCTGTTTTAATCAACGGGCCGATAACCCTGACTATCGACGACTCATCTTTGTGTTGTTGGGCGTTGCCACCCCATCCCAACTCATCCAAGACCCCCATCGAACGCCCTTTAATATTGGTCAAGCTATCGAACTTAACGGCTTTCAACTCCACGAAGCACACCCTCTTTTGCAAGGGCTCTCTGATAGGGTAGCAAGACCTCAAAGCGTATTGGCCCAAATCTTAGTCTGGACTGGGGGGCAGCCCTTCTTAAGTCAGAAAATCTGTCAGTTAATCCGCAATGCAGATGTGCCTATCCCAGAAGGGAAAGAGCAAGAGAGAATTGACGGGCTGGTGCGATCGCACATAATCCAAAACTGGGAAACCAAAGATGACCCAGAACATTTAAAAACGATTCGCGATCGCTTGTTAAGTCAGTCAATCTTGACAAGACCCATGCTTGAAATTTATCAACAGCTCCTGACCTCGACCCAGATTTCTGCCGATGATAGCCCCGAGCAAACTGAACTAAGACTGTCGGGGCTGGTTGTCAAACAGGGCAGTCATCTGGATATCGCCAATCGAGTCTATGCAACAGTCTTCAATCAAGCCTGGGTTGTCCAAACGTTGCATCAGTTTACCTGAGGGCTGGGGCAGGCTGACAGTTTTGGTTATGACCCGTGGTGAGGGGAGAAGTGGTGAGAGGGTGATATGCTTCTGTTGCCTCCCTGCTTCCCCTGCCCCCTCTGCCTCCCGACTCCTTCGCTTCTGCTCCTTTCTTTTCAAGCCGATTCCCATGCATCGCTTTCCAAAGCTTCCTTTTGCAGTCAAGTTTGGTTTAGTGATCTCAGCGCTGACCGTGGGGATGACGGCCATCAGTGTGTGGTTCTTATATGCACAGCTCTATGGGCTCTTAGTGCGGCAAACGTCAGGTCGGCTTAAGGATGTGGGCCAAACCAGCAGCTTTCTCTTTGATGAATCCACCCAGGCCAGTATCCTGCGGCTAAAGCGTGTTTCTGAAGAGAAATCCATGCCCATTACGGCGGAGATACTGACCACCCCGCTGGGTGAAACTGCGATGACATTACCCCCCAAGGTCGCAGACGAATTGATGGCCTCGGCAGATTTCCAGACCCTAGCCCAAATTATGCGCCGCATTAGTGAAGCCAGTCGCCTTGAGATGGGCAATCCTCAGGCTATCTACCCCCAACCGGATTTACAGGAAGCGATCAATCCCATTACTATCTCGGTCTATCTGATGGTCGAGATTCCAGAGGCTCCTGACCACCACGTCATTAAATTTATTGCTGATGGGCTCTATGAGCCCAAGGGAGACTGGCCAGGTAACCCGATTGGAAATTTGTATCGTATCCCCGATCCTTTCTTTGCCAGAGCCTTTGAGGGGGAATCCCAAACAGCCCCCTCTTTCTACTCCGATGAATTTGGCACCTGGCTCACCGCCGTTGTTCCCATTAAAAATGCCCAGGGAGAGGTGATTGCCGTTCTGGGGTTAGATTTTGACGCGACCCGTGAAGTCGCTCAGGTGAGACAGCTCAGATGGATTTGTGGCGGGGCCGTTCTCGTCAGTCTGGGGTTCTCAGCCTTGGTGGCGGTTGGCTTAGCTCGCTGGCTAGGGCTCCCCATTGATGAACTGAAGGCAGGGGCAGACCGGGTTGGAAACCATGACTACAGCAAGCCTGTATTTGTCAAGAGCCCGAATGAGCTGAGGCTCTTAGCCACGGCCTTTAATGCCATGGTGCAAGAAATCCGCAGCTATGCGGTGTCACTAGAAACCCAGAATAAAGCCCTGGAGCTGCGGGTCAAAGAACGCACCCAGGAGCAAGCCCAAACCTTGGAGGTGCTTAAGGCCACCCAAACGGAACTGTTGATCGAAAATGCTTTGCTGAGAACGGGTAAGCATCCCGCTCACTATGACTATCAGGTGGGTGGCAGCTTGCCGTTAGAGGCCCCTACCTATGTGGTGCGTCAGGCCGATCGTCAGCTCTATAAAGCCCTGCGACATAATCAGTATTGCTATATTTTCAATGCTCGGCAGGTCGGTAAGTCTAGCTTAAGAGTGCAGATGATGAATCGGATGCAGGCTGAAGGGGTGACCTGTTTGTCGATTGATCTATCTGTGATCGGCAATCGACAAACCACTCAGGAACAATGGTATGCCGGGTTAATGCATCTGTTGGCCAGTGGCCTGGGCTTACGAAAACAGATGGATAGCCGGGCCTGGTGGCGAGACCATGCATTTTTAGCCCCCGTGCAGCGGCTGGATGCCTTTGTGAATCAGGTGGTCTTGACCCATATCTCCGAAGATATCATTGTTTTCATCGATGAAGTGGACAGTGTGATCAGTCTCGAATTTGAGGCGGATGATTTCTTTATTTGGCTGCGTACCTGCTTCAATCAGCGGGCTGATAACCCTGACTATCGACGGCTTACCTTTGTGCTGTTGGGTGTCGCTACCCCATCCCAGCTCATGCAAGACTCCAGGCGGACTCCATTTAATATCGGTCAAGCCATTGAGCTACAGGGGTTTCGGCTCCATGAGGCGTACCCTCTGCTGCAAGGGCTTTCTGATAAAGTGGCTCGGCCCCAAAGGGTCTTGACCCAGGTGTTAGCTTGGACCGGGGGCCAGCCCTTTTTGAGTCAGAAAATTTGTCAGTTAATCCACAAGGCGACTGAGCCGATCCTAGAAGGGCGGGAGAAAGCGCAGATTGATGAATTGGTGCGATCGCAACTCATCGAAAACTGGGAAACCAAGGACGACCCCGAGCATTTAAAGACGATTCGCGATCGCATCTTGAGCCCCTCAACCCCGACAAACCCCATGCTAGAGATCTATCAGCAGCTACTCGCTACCGCGCAGATTCTGGTTGATGATAGCCCCGCCCAAACTGAACTGCGTCTGTCTGGCTTGGTCGTCAAGCGTGGGAGTCACCTGGGGATTGCCAACCGCCTCTATGCCGAAGTCTTTGATCAAGCCTGGGTGACACAAACTTTGCAGCAGTTGGCATAACTTCCTGCTTATCTTCTGCCTAAACGCCTAAACCTCGGTGGATAAGCCGAGACGGTCTTGGCAAACTGTTACTCAAGTTGAAAGCACGCCCCCAATCACCGCTCGCACAGACTGTAACTTTTGAGCCCCCAACCATGAAATTAACCTATCGCGGTAAGACCTACGAGGCCACCTCTCCGGCTGTAGAAGTGTCAGAAACCCTTCAGGAAGGACTCTTTCTCGGCACTCGATACAAGGTTAAACAGCACAACGTTGCTATCCGCCACCAGGCACCTACCCAGCTCACCTATCGCGGCGTGCGCTATACCCGCTAACGCCCAATCCAGCTGACCTGGTTTTGATCTTTCCGACAAGACTGGGCGCGGGCGCAATTGTGTATATCCTAGGGGCGCAATCGCGCCCCATAGAGCGCTGTGGACATACGGGATAACTGTTCTCGGTGCCCTCAGTGAAATGGCCAAAGCGATATCTAAGGCCAATATTATGGTTTCAAAAAGTGTGCTTTCAAAAAACTTGAAAGTGTTTTTGATGCTGCTGATCGGGCTGATTGCCTACTCATCGGGTGCAATTTTTATCCGACTGGCGATTGCGACCGAGGGCATCCAGGGACCAGGCTTTAGCCTATTTCTCTCGGCCTCACGTCTGGCGATGGCGTCTCTGTTGTTTATGCCAGCCTGGCAAGGTTTTTTGCAGGCTCGCTATGCGATCAAACACCTCAGATGGTCTCTGATCTCGGGTGTTGGGCTGGCAGGCTATTTAGCAACCTGGATGATGTCATTAAACTACACCTCGATTACGGCATCGACCACCCTATCTAATTTGCACCCAGTTCTGGCTATTTTCTTGGCCTGGTGGTGGTTTAAAGATGCCCCCAAACGCCTTGCTCTGGTGGGTACTGCGTTTGCCTTGGCCGGGAGCTTCATGATTAGTCTGGCGACTCCAGCGCAAGTCGCAACCTACTCTGTTGCTTGGCTCGGCAATAGTTTGGCTTTGGCCGGTGCCTTGTCCAATGGCCTTTATATTCTGCTTGGACATCAGGCTCAAAGCTCAGGCATCAAAATGCGCCATCACACGGCTTTGGTATATGCCACTGCAACGGTGATTTTACTGCCGTTGCCTTTATTTCTGAATGTTGGCTATACCGGCTACTCTACCCTCACCTATGGCTATGTCTTGCTGCTTGCGCTGATTCCGCAGCTGATTGGCCACACCTGTTTTAACTGGGCCATGGGGTGGGTCAAGCCTCAACTGCTGACCCTGGTTATTTTGGGAGAACCCATTGTTGCCAGCTTCTTAGGCTACTGGGTGTTTAGAGAAGTTCAGGGTGTCGGGGTTTTGGTGGGGGCAATGATCCTGGTAATAGGGGTTGCGATCGCAACCCTAAGCAATCAAAATCAGCAAAACAACAGAAAAGTGGAGCGGCTGGGCGAACCACTAGATGCACCGACGTCTTTCTAAGCTGCACCCGCTGAGTTATCGCAGGTTTGAAATTCAGTCGTTTGAAATTCAGTTTTTCAGCATTGTCGACGTTCCAACAGCATAGGACATTGCCCTGATTGTGGGGCAATGTCCTTTCTTAATTTTGAACCGATTAACGCTTCGCCAATTTTTTCTTGGACATCTTACGCAGACGAATGGACTCGGGTGTGACCTCCACCATCTCATCGGGACCAATATACTCCAGAGCCCGCTCCAGGCTCATCTCCTGGGGGGCTTGCAGCTGCACCAGTTCATCGCCGCTGGCGGCGCGGTGGTTAGTTAACTGCTTAGCCTTACAAATATTCAGCTCTAAGTCTTGAGGGCGATTGTTCTCACCCACAATCATGCCCTTATAAACCTTGGTCCCAGGTTCAATAAAGAAGACACCCCGATCCTCTGCATTTTTAAGCGCGTAGAATGTGGCAGTCCCTTCCTCAAACGAGATCAAAACACCGTTGCGACGGGTATCTACATCGCCAGACATAGGGCGATATTCCAAGAAGCTGTGGTTCATGATGCCTTCGCCTCGGCTCAGCCGCATAAAATCACCCCGGAAGCCAATTAACCCACGGGCAGGTACTACAAACTCAAGCTGAGCGCGACCGTGGCTGTCCATCATCATGTCCTGCATTTCACCCCGGCGCTGACCCAG
>JBCCRZ010000353.1:0-6558 GCA_039200855.1 Cyanobacteria bacterium P01_D01_bin.44
GCAAGATCGACCCGCCCCATACGCTCGGCTGAGGCCTGACCCGCCTTGACCATCGACCCCCGACTTAATCGCCAGGGATAAGCGGCTAGTTTAGTCGCCAGGCAGATTTGATCAGCATTGGGACCCGTGTAGGCCGTGGCAAACTGACCCAGAAGTTTTTCACTCTGACCTTTGAGGCGTCCAGTGCCATAGGAATCCCCAGTGTCAAAGAAAGTCACCCCAGCTTGTACACAGTGGTTAAATACCTGCTGTAGCTCGCTGTCCATGCTGGGATCGTAGCCCCACAGCAGGCGATTGCCCCAGGCCCAAGTACCGCAGCCCATTTTTGGGAACGTTAGTTGGGGATGCGAATTGGGATACAAATTACTCATGGGGGTACTGTTGATACACAAGCATCTGGTTAGCCTATAGATATTAACCTCTAGACATTCTGTAACCTTTAGACATTCTGTGCTTTTGGGGGGCTTTAATCAAACTTTGCTTATCGGTCGCCCATCGCCTTACTGACCGCAATTCATGACTATTCTGGCTAAATTTTTAAGGCTGCTTGAGTGGTTAGAAGCTAGCCAAAGCCTGTTTGCGTTTTTGCTGCACCCCCTCGGCATATCTGGCATAGTGGGAGTGTACGCGTACCTGCTGATTGACTGGCTGGGGTGTGCCCCGGCTGCAGCAGCGACCCTGTCGAGTACCGTTGCACTGACCTTTTACTGTCTTTTAGAGCGGCCCAAATTTTGAGAGCAATCGTGCTACATCTGATTCGCAGGCGACCTATCTGGCGACAACTCGGAAGCGTGGGGTTGGGCCTCCTGTTGCTGGGAACATCGGCTTGCAAGCAATTGACCCGTGCCCAAGAAAAGCCAGTGCCTCCAGAGGCGCAAGACTTAATTGTAGATACCTCCGTGGTGCCCACTGCGGTTGACGATATTCTGAATGCGCTAGCCGCTGCGAGGGTGGTGTATTTGGCAGAAACCCACACCGATATTGCTGATCACGCTGCCCAACTCGAAATTGTGCAAACCCTCCATCAGCAGGGAGGCGATATTGCCATTGGGCTAGAAATGTTTCAGCGACCGTTTCAGGGGGTGCTCGATCAGTATCTGGCGGGCAACATCAGTGAAGCGGAGATGCTGGTGCAAACGGAGTATGAAACCCGTTGGGGATTTCCGTGGGAGTTTTATGCGCCCATTGTGCGCTACGCCCAGGAAAATCAGATCCCGCTGATTGCCTTGAATGCGCCCGCGGAGGTGACCCGAAAAGTGGCGCGGGAAGGGTTGAGCAGCCTGGCGGGCGATGATTTGCAATATATCCCTCCGGTGGCCGATCTTGACCTGACCAATGAGGCCTATAAGGCTTTCATGGCCAGTGTCTTGGGGGGACATGGTGGCCCTCACGGTGATTTTAATCTGGATAATTTTTTTGCGGCTCAGGTGGTGTGGGATGAAACCATGGCTGCCAGCGTGGCTGACTTTGCCGAAGCCAACCCGAATACCCAGGTGATTGTGCTGGCAGGGGAAGGGCATGTGATCTATGACTTTGGTATTCCAAGTCGGGTAGAACGACGCCTGGGCCCAGACCTGGTTGCCCACAGTGTGATTTTGAATCCGTCGGCCCAGACCCTGGTAGAGGGAGAAGGGGCGATTGCTGATTTTTTTTGGATCAGTGAGTAAAGGGTGGTGGGTAGAGGCTGGTGGGTAGAGGCTGGTGAATAAATATGAGCAGTCGATTTTTATTCGGGCGAGTGCGACGGCGGTAGAGCGGTGTTTTACTGAGCGTACGTTGATGCATCGCTGGTTAAACCCTTCCCTGCGCTGTGACCCGGTGGGTGAGACCTGGCGTACAGACTTAGGTAGCCAGACGCGATTTGTGCTGAAGGTGCCGGTTTTGCAGCCTAGCCTGTTAAGTACCGTGGTCGAGCGGGCACCGGGGCTGGTGGTGTGGCAGTTTACGGGGTTTTTTGTCGGGTGCGATCGCTGGGAATGTCAGCCTGAGTCTAAGGGGACCCGGCTGCTTAATCGGTTTGAGTTTGAAATTCCCAATCCTATTGTGGCTTTTGGCTTTAAGCAGTTTGCTGCGAAATGGACGCAGCAGGATATGGAGGCGCAACTGCAGCGGTTGAAACAGGTGGCAGAGCGGTTAGAAAATTAAAGCTTGAGATCCTCACCTTCTATATAGCCGTCTTCGCGGAGCACTTCACCGATCAAGTCGGGATCTTGGTTGATGCACTCAGGCTTGTTGACATACTTGCAAACCCTGGCATACAAGCGGGCCCGAGTCCCTGGCTGACCGGTTGAAAACCGGACTTCATTATTCACAATGGTTACATTACATACGGGGCAGGTTTCGCCTGCGGACTGGGGAGCTGGATTAGGCAGATCAGTCATATATATGAGAGGAACAATTCTAAACAGAGCAATTTTTATGGGGATCAATGGCAGGGGCGACTGCAGATGAATCCCCTGTAATATTCTCAGGCATTGGAACCCCTCAGCAACGACCCAATTGAAATTACAGAGGGGGGTGTCCCAGCAGTTAGGTGCTGCCAATCGGTTTAAGATTGGCCTGAGACTGGCTCAAGTATTGCCTCAGCCTTGTCTTGCTGAGCGATCTATCTTTTGGGGAAGATAAATCTATTTTCTGAGAGGTATTTACAAAACTTAAGTATCTCTGTTACATTTCTCATATTCGTTACATTTTTTCATTTAGCAAATCTCGCCTCATGAAAACTGCCCGGCCATCGCAAGATTTAGTTAGTGCTTACCTAAAGGAAATGGGGCGCTATCCGCTGCTGACGCACGAAGAAGAGATCATTTACGGTAAAGCCGTGCAGCAGATGATTGCCTTTAATGCTGAGAAAGCTGCTTTAGCCGAGCAGCTTGACCGAGAGCCTAGCTTAGACGAATGGGCTCAGCAGGTTGCCGTGGAGTCAGGTGAGCTTGAGCGCGTGATTGCCCTTGGGCAGCGGGCCAAACGCAAGATGGTGGAGTCTAATCTACGATTAGTTGTCTCGATTTCTAAGAAGTATCTCAAGTCCAATCTAGAGATGCTGGACTTGATTCAAGAAGGCACAATCGGTTTACAGCGCGGGGTTGAGAAGTTTGACCCGCTTAAGGGCTATCGGTTTTCGACCTACGCCTATTGGTGGATTCGTCAGGCGATGACCCGTGCGATCGCAGAGCAGGGACGCACCATTCGTCTGCCCATCCACATGGGGGAAAAGCTTTACAAAATTAAGCAGGCCCAGCGTCAGCTCACCCAGCAGTTGGGTCGTTCAGCCACCGTTGCCGAGCTGGCTGAGGCCGTAAACCTGCCGGTTGAGAAGGTGCGTGATTACCTCGAAAAGTCGCGCCGGGTGATGTCTTTAGACATGCGCCTTGGAGATGATGAGAATGCGTCATTGGGGGAAGTGCTTCAGGATACGCGCCCCTTACCCAACGACTATGCGGTGCAATCGTCTTTGAAGGCCGACCTGGAGTCGCTGATTGCCGAGCTGAACCCTCAGCAGCAGACGATTTTGACCCTGCGGTTTGGCCTCAAGGACGGTATCCCCCTAACCCTGGCCAAGATTGGCGAGCGGCTCAACATCAGTCGAGAGCGGGTGCGCCAGGTAGAGCGAGAGGCCCTCAAGCGCCTGCGTCAGCATCAGACAGATATGCAGATGTACCTGGCAGGATAGTGAATTCTTGTGCAGAGAAAGGTTGAATCTGAGAAAAATGTGAAAGTATAGATATACCTTAATATTTTGTCTGAGCTTGTGATGCAACCCGAGGCAACCTTAAATCAGCTCAAAGTAGGGGCCAACGCTGGAAAGCTGCCGTCGAGCTATGGGGTCTATTTCAAAAATACGCTGGTTGCCCTATGCCATGCGCTAGAAGACCATATTTTACAGAGCTGTAGCGACGATCCGGCGCAGCAACCCTTGGTGCTGGTGACTTTTCAGCAAGGTAAGTGGTATTTGCAGGAAGCGGATCGCTATTACGATATCGCCCAGTGCTCCAGCCACGTTGCGATCGCGGCGGTGGCCGAGAGTGGTTTAGCTGACCACCCCACCAGTGAGTTTGCCAATGTGTCATTGGTTGATCTTGACCTCAGCGACAGCCTGGTTAACGAGTGGAACCTGGTTATTCTTGCACCAGGCTATGCCTCGATGGTGCTGTGCCACGAGCTATCTGAGGATGAATATCGGGCCGATAGCAGTCCAACGGTCGATGTAGAGCGTAAGTTTTATGGACTGTGGACTTTTGAACGCTCCCTAGTCGAAAAGGCAGCTGAAATCTTGATTGAGCGGATGCGCCCTTACAATGCTGAGCTGGCCGATCAGCTGCAGCGGCGTCACCAAGCTATTCAGGATCATGTCAGCCCGGTCCCCACCGATCTGAGCGGAGTGGTTTCGCGGATTGTGAACTATCTTCAGAGCAGTCAGCAACAGCTGGTGACCGTGAGTCGTCAGTCCCGTGAGCTGTGGGAGCTAGAAGGACAGGCCTCGCGCTTAAGCCGTAATCTGGCCGCCAATAAGCTCCAGGCATTTTTGAGAATGGCCCAACGGGTGGATGCTCGGGACCCTGCTAACCCGCTGGCTTCGCTGCAGGTGTCAGCCCTGGCCGAAACCCTGGGGCAGCTGCTAGATCTGCCGACAATTAAACTACGACGGTTACAGCTGGCTGGTTTACTGTTTCGGATCGGTCTAGCCGAAGCTCCGATTGAGATTTTTCACAAGACCTCAGCTTACCTGGATGAGGCTAGTTTGGTCTTTTGGCGCGATCGCGCTGTGCTAGGTGCTCAACTACTGTCCTCAATGTCTGAGCTGTCCCCAATCAGTCGCATTGTGGCCCACCAGTTAGAGCGCTGGGACGGGAGTGGGACCCCAGACGGTCTTAAAGGGGATAAAATACCGCTGGAGTCGCGCATTTTGGGGCTGGTCGTTTATTTCCAAGAGCTGATGGAAACCAGGGGCGACCGCACTGCTCTCACCATGGGGGCAGCCCTGGCCGAATGTCAAAGCCGCAGCGGTAGACGGTTTGCTCCTGTTTTAGTCGATACTCTGGCCAACGTGGTCCGCCTCTGCGAAATTGGCATGATGCAGCTGCCCGATCGCCCTAGCCAGACGCCTAACGTGTGGCTAGAAGACCCCAAAGAAGCGAGTCCGTCTAAGCAGGAAGCCTAAACAGGAAGCCTAACTATGAGTGCCCTTGACCTGAACGCTATTCGCGATGGTAAAGAAAAAACGCTGATCGGTGCCAATCTAGTGGGAGCCAACTTAGAAAACGCCCTGCTGGCCGATGCTGATTTATCCCAGGCTAATCTTAAGGGCGCAGTTTTAAATGGGGCTCACTTGCAGAATTCTATTCTGCGGTCAAATCTAAGGGGGGCTGATTTAATTGGGGCCGATCTGCGGGCTGCCGACTGTCGAAATGCCGATCTGCGCGGAGCCATTTTGCTAGAAGCCCAGACCCAGCAGACGAGTTTTGCGGGGGCTTTTTTAGCGGGGGCAGTCCTCAGTAATTTGTCCCTAGCTGCAGCAGACTTTCGTGGAGCCGATCTACGCGGGGCAAATTTGTCTGGGGCCAATCTACGGGGCGCTGACCTGAGCAGTGCTAATCTGTCTGGGGCTGATTTAGCCAATGCTGACTTAGAAGAAGCGAACCTTACGGGTGCCCTTTTAAATGGCACAAATTTTACGCGGGCCAATTTGCTATGTGCTCGCCTCGATCAAGTCTCAGCAGAAGGGATGATTTTAGTGGGGGCTTGCCTTGAGGGGACTGCCTTAGCTGAGTAAAGGTAGCCTTGTGGCTGGATTTTGGCCTGATGGCTCCTGTATTCACTTCTCATGTCATCACGTATCTGAACAGGACGAGGCCTTTTACCGGCGACTGGCTAACCGAGGCCACCCTTCTGTGATCACCAGTGTCACCAGTAAATATCGCCAGTAGTCAATCCACCCAGGAAGCTGCAACCGGTCAGCGATAGCCCCTAGTCCCAACAGGCACACCAGCGTAACCACCAGACCCCCCACCCCCCAAAACACTCTTTTAGGCCAGGTGGCGGGGGGCTTAAAGTCTGCGGCTGTTAGCCAAAAGCCCATCATGACGCCCATGGGTGCCCCCAGGGCGGGCAAAAACAATACGCTGATAAAGGCGATAAAAATCACACTGATGCCCAGTTTAGGATCTAACCTATGCCAACGTAGCCAGCGCACCCCCAGCCAAGCAAACAGCAGCCCAATTACACCGCCTGCAATCACATCCATCAGAAAATGCACCCCCAGGTAAATACGAGACAGGGCAACTAACCCTACGCTTATCAGCGCCAGGGGCCACAGTCGGTGCTCTTGGAAGGCAAGGAAAAACCAAAAGGTGGCAGCTCCCTGGGCATGACCACTGGGGAAGGTACCCCCCTCAGCGGCTGCTTGGGCAAGCGGTACCGCAATATCAGCATTTAGCTCAAAGGGGCGGGGCTGGGCAAATAGCTCTTTTAAGAGCAGATTGTCTAGATAACTCAGGGCTAACGTCATGCTGATTTGCCGACTAAAGGCGGGGGAGACCAGCCAGTAGAAGAGGGCAA
>JBCCRZ010000354.1:0-6557 GCA_039200855.1 Cyanobacteria bacterium P01_D01_bin.44
GGTGGACTTAAAACTGCTTTGGGCAACGCCGATGAACAGCGCCCGCTGGGCCAGTTCGCGATCGACATCGCTGAGGTCCTTAAAGATGTCTTGCAGCACCGCCAGCGGCGTCTGCGGCTCGTCAATGCTGTCCACGTCTGCGGTTTGGGCCTGCACTTGCAACACAATATTACGTTCGCCCTCCACCACCCGATAGGGCTGGCCAATGGGGCGACAGCCCTGGGCGACAATCGCATCCATCTCAATACGCCCTGACAGCGCCACCCCCACCACCCCCTCTGGGTAGATATCTTGACCACAAAATAAGCTACTGCCCCGGCTCAGGCTTTCGATCCCAGCTAGCCCCCCCACCTTGACCGACTCAGGGTACGCAAAATCAAACCCCTGCAGTAAATCGTTCATGCCCTCTGAGAACGGATCGGCCATCAAAATAAAGTGGGGCTGATCTGCTGGGGGGATGCCCACAATGTCAATCCATTCACGGGCCGGGCTATCCAAATCAGGCAGCTCGTCAATCGACAAGTGAAAACAGCGAATATCGACCTCAGGTAAATGGGCTAGCGTCAACCCGATGGCCGCCTGACCTTCAACCTCAAGGGGTGTCCCCGCTGCCGTCATGCCAACTACCCCACCTCCGCTACAGCCAACTACATGGGCCGTTGGCAACTGCTCGCGCAGCAGTGGCAACAGCCTCGGGTACTCACTTGCAAATGCTGAGGAAATATAGACGATAGCCAAATCAGGGGGCATCTGTAACTGTGCCAGGGCCTGCTCAGTTACCTCACGAATTGCAAACTCCAACGAGGGGCGGGTTGAAATTCCATTTGCCCATTTCATTTCTCAGCTCCCTCCACGCGCTTGCATTATTAAAAGTTTACTGCCCTGGACTGGCCAATCAAACTCAGACCCTTGATTTCTCAATATTTTCCGATGAATATCCCGACTTTACCCTTAGCTAGACTTAGACCCGCCCTCAGACATCCATCGGAAATGAACCTTTAGATACGGCGTATTCAGAAAGGAGAAGGTTAATATAGTGAAGACATATGTGTCTAGCTTTGATGCTCATTGGCACCTTAATCGGGGCCATCGTTATTCCAGACGTTTAAGGCAATTTGTGATGAGTGATATTCAAGAGAAGATAACAGAAGAACTCCAAGCCGCTCGCGAAGCTTGTGATGTCTCCGGCAGCAATTCGGCTGAGTGCGCTGCAGCTTGGGATGCCGTCGAGGAGCTTCAGGCCGAAGCCTCTCACCAGCGGGCAGCTGAGCCAGTCAAAAGTGCAACCGGGCGCTCCTTTGAAACTTACTGCGAAGATAACCCCGAAGCTGACGAGTGCCGCATTTACGAAGATTAATCGTGCTTGATTAGAGCATCCATGGGTATGCTATGGGCTGAGTCTTGATGTAAGGCTCAGCCTTTTGTTGTCAGGACGCGGTTAGAAAACCGAATGATTGTTTTAGGCCATGCCCCGACTCACCCTCGGTGGTAACCTAATGAATGCTCTCCTAGCCAACCCCAGGCTTGTCCTGCGCCATGGCCCTAGTTCTATGACGGATATCCATGATTGATATTTCCTTGTTGCGATCGTTGATTTGGACGGACTATCGCCTCGCCGTTGTCTTCACCGTGCTTTTGCCCCTGGCATTGCTCGTGTGGTCGTTTATAAAGCGGGCCGAAATCCAGCAGCTCCTCCTGATCATCTATTGGAAAGTATCGAGTCTGCTGGCAATTACTCTCTATCTAATGATTGGCGGTTTTTCGATCAGCTTTATTGCCGCCCTGATGGCGCGGCTGCTAATTCCAATCAGTCTTTGGTACTGGGCAGACATTAACGAAGAACTCCGAGAGCAACCCAAAAGCCCATTAAAACTGGCCTTCTCAGCCTGGCGCTGGGCAATTACCTTTTACTGCGGGTTGGGGGTGCTGTTTCAAATCCCGTTTCTACGCTGTGGCTTTTCAAACGCGGCGCTGGGTGAGCCCTCTTGCCAGGCCTGGTTAGAAGCCCCTCGACTCTACCAAACCGCCCTGCACAGTGGTTACACCAGTGGTTTTCTAGGCTTTTGGGGTATCGTTGGGCTAGCCATCTATATACTGACCCTGGGCTATTTTGTCTTTTTCCGCATGGGTCGGCAGGGACGCTCGGCGATTAATCAGTGAGTCAGGTGGTGGGTGCGATCAGGGTAGTGGGCTTCGGCGTGAGCTCAGCCGAACGGTAGTGGGTAATGGGTAATGGGTAGTGCCTAAAACCTAGCGCCTAAAACCTAGCCCCCAAACTTGACAGACAACTTAGCAATATGGACGATAACTCAACATTGGCTGCCCGGCTTGAGAGCTACACCCTGAAGCATCCGCAAGAGGTGCTGTTAGTCAAGGCTGAGATTGACGGTGAGCCGGATGAAATTTTGATTTTTAGGGGGTTTTCGAGTTCGCTGATGCGTCCGACCGCATTTGATCCCGATGTGCCCATGATTTCCCCCGGGGCCAATATCATCCAAATCGATCGCTTACAGGCTCCCTATCAGCCCGACGCACCCCAGTATCTTGAACAGGGCTTAAGTCTGAATGAATTTCTAAGCCGCCTCGACTCATAAATCAACTACACTTGGCTGCCAAAATAAGCGCCCCTTATCCCTCCCCCCCTCCACCCAAACCCTAATTCAAACTTGAAAACCCGTGGTTTTTGGGAAATTCCTGCCACAATGGTAAAGGTATCTTTAGATACGGATAGCTCAGCCTGACTTGCCCGTAGACACTTGCTCACCCTCAATACTGACAGCAGCCCATCACGCTTAATGGTTACCATGCATCAAACACACGACTTACATGTGGTCGAAACTCGCCCCCTCGTCACTCCGGCACTACTCCACCATGAACTGCCCATTGATGAGAAATCAGCAGCCCTTGTTTCCCAAACCCGAGATCGCATTCGCAACATTCTTTACAACGAAGACCGACGGGTGCTGGTTATTGTGGGACCTTGCTCCGTCCACGACATTGATGCAGCCTACGACTATGGCCAACAGCTGATCAAACTTCGAGAAGAGCTCTCCGACCAGCTAGAAATTGTCATGCGGGTCTACTTCGAAAAACCCCGCACTAACGTCGGTTGGAAAGGCCTGATCAATGACCCGCATCTGGACGGCAGCTACGACATCAATACAGGGTTGCGCCTGGCCCGCAAACTGCTCCTCGATTTGGCCCAAATCGGGCTACCCGCTGCCACCGAGCTACTCGACCCGATCACCCCGCAGTACATTGCCGATGTGATCGCCTGGACCGCCATCGGAGCCCGCACCACCGAAAGCCAAACCCATCGTGAAATGGCCTCTGGTCTCTCCATGCCCATTGGCTTTAAGAATAGTACCGACGGTAGCCTTCAAGCAGCTGCCAATGCCATGCTAGCCGCCAGCCGCCCCCATCATTTTCTGGGCATCAACCACAATGGCCTCGCCAGCATTGTCACCACCACCGGCAACCCTGATGGTCACCTGGTTCTCAGGGGGGGCAAACAAGGCCCCAACTATGAAATTAACCACGTCAATGAGGCAGCAGAAACCCTCTCTAAGCTGGGCTTAAACCCTCGGCTGATGGTTGATTGCAGCCACGCGAATGCCAATAAAAAACACCAGCGCCAGATGACCGTATTAGACAGCATCGCTGAGCAGCTGACCACAGGCTCTAAGCACATCCTCGGTGTCATGATCGAGAGCCACCTGATCGCTGGAAATCAATCGATTCCCGAAAACCTTGATGACCTCACCTATGGTCAAAGCATTACCGATGCCTGCGTTGATTTTGATACTACGGCTAAGATGCTCAGGCAGCTAGCCGCCGCAGTTGATCAAAATCTGATGGCAACGGCGACGACTTTACCCTTTTCCCCTTCCCCCTGACCCCTTAAAAAATCGGCACATTAAAGTTAAAGCTAGCCCCATAAATCACTTCGTCAAAGTTCACATCGTCGTTGGTAGAGCTGCCAAATTTGAAGCCACCAAATAAGTTGATCCGACTGGTGGGGGTGACATCATAGGTGATTTGGCCAATCACCTGGTGATAGATATCATCCCGGCGAATCTGAGTATAGTCATCTAAAAAGAGCTGATAAATAAAGGTCGTGCGAAACTGGGGCGTAAATCCGTAATTCAAAGAAAGAATGCCTAGCTGGCTAAACCGGCTAAATCGATCAGGGTGGCTAAAACTCACCCGCGCCTGATAGTAGCTATCTAGCCACATATTAGATGAGAGAATATCGCGGCGACTGAGCAGTAATTCAACAAAGTCGGCGCTAAAAAAGCTGCCGCCGTTAGGGGTATATAAGTTTTGATTACGCCAGGTAAGCTGGCCATACACCCGCTTAGAAATCCGCTGACGAATCCCTGCTTGCAGCTGCAATTCGTTATAGTCAACGGACGGAAATTCGTTATAACGAACAAGATTGCCTTCAACCCCTAAAACCAGGTCTGTATATTGCCCCAATTTGGGTACCAGATAAAACCCTGTCCCGACCTGGAAAACTTGGTCATCAAGCGGATCATTGAGGCGAAATGGATTGGTACCCCCCAGAAAGTTGGCCCGCCCTGTGACAAATCCCAGGGTTGGCGTGGGTGGCTGAGGCAACTGCTCGATCGGCAACTGCTCTAGCTCTTGGATTCTAATCAGACCCAACTCGTCATCAATCACGAGTTCTTGCGATCGCACTCGCAAAATCCCCAACTCTTCATCTAGGCCGGTTTCAGTTTGAACCTCAGCCTCGCGCTCCTCGCCATCGGCTGCTTCGTCTTCGTCCAGGGCCTCGTCTAGCAGCTGTGCCTCTAAACGCACCTCAGCGGCTCTAGGGTCTACTAAACCACCATTTCCTGCCGACGGTTCCAACATTTCCAAAGTCTTTGCTTCCAGCGTCTCTGTTGCCAGATTCTCTACTTCCAGCGTCTCTGCTTCGACTTCCGAGGTATCTGCTTCCGGGGGGGCTAAATTAGGAGAGGCCAAGTCTCCCAAAGCTTGACGAGGGGCTAGGGGCTCATCCCAAACCTCAGGCTCATTTTGGCCACAGCCTTCAGGGACTGACGCTTGGCTCTGACCCACCATCTGCCCAGACGCTAGGCCATCACGCTCTTTTACCGTAGAAAGATAGCCTGCCTGGGCTGGTAGTTTACCCAACTCACCCCAGCCCATCAAAGCTAATATCAAGCACCCTATGTAGCGCCCTTTAAGCCAGGAGATACCCAAAACCGACCGTCTGGGGGGTAAACCTGTCAAACAACCCTGAGACGCCTGACGTCTCAGGCGCAATCTTGAAGGAATTTTGTAACGCACTACGAAAATTTACGTAAATTTCATATTCCAGAACAGGTTCTACAGGGGGGAACACTCCATAAGCCCGCGCATCCTGCCAGAATAGAGCATCGTTACCTAGAACTGCCTCTTAAAAAACACAGCTTCAGTACATTAAAATTACAAAAACTAGTCGTTTTTTAAGAAACAGTGAGCGTATCTCTAGAGATAGTGCTAGAACTAATGGGTAGTAATACTAATAGCACGCAGTAGCGTCCGGTTGTTGCTGTATACGTATAGGCACTTATGAATGGGTCTTTTTTGACGCTGAGGCGTTCTCTCAGGGTTTTCTCCCTCGTTTTGGGTGTGTCTGGCATTTTTTTAATGCCGGTGGCGGGTTACGCTCAAACAGCCTTGAGCTGGGCACGTATCGAGACTTTACGCAATCGAGTTCAGCTAATTCCTTCCGGTCGTCGACCTCGCCTTGCCCGCATCGAAGACACGATGACGGTTGGAGATGCTTTACGAACAGCTTCTGCTAGTCGAGCCGAACTTCGCTTCAACGACGGTTCGCTAGCCCGGATAGGACAACGAGCTACTTTTCGCTTCACCCCCAACACCCGCAACTTTCAACTCAGCAACGGGACGATGTTGTTGTTGATTCCGCCAGGGCGCGGGCGCACCACCATTCAGACCCCCAATGCCGTCACGGGCATCCAAGGCTCCGCCCTGTTTGTACGAACGATTCCAGAGACCGATACAACGATTGTGGGAGCCCTCACCAACAATCCGGCGGGGCCCATGATGGCCTACAACGAAGATGGCTCTCAACAGCAGCCCCTCTATGCTGGCCAGATGGTTGTTGTTGAAGGTGACCAGATCAGCCAGATGTTCGAATTTGACTTGATGACTTTCTATCAAACCAGCGGTTTGGTAGAGGGCCTCAGCCTAGACAAGCCCAATGAAAGTCTGGGTACAGATGAGCTAGATGAGGTCCGCCAGGAGATTTTAGACGCCATCGACGCTCAAGAGCCTGTTGAAGGCCCCGACACCACTGATAATCCTGCCTTTACTCGAACGCCTGTTCTATCTTCAGGAACGACGGATACCCCTCTAGCCGTTGCTTTTCCAGAGTATGAGGGCTCACCAGCCCAAGGTTACTACCTTCAAGCAGAGGCTGAACCAGCGTCTGAAGATAATGCCACCGAGGTGTCAACAACGACGCCGACAGCCTCTATAAACAACACAACAGAATCTAGTCAGACAAGTGTGCCTCGACTGGA
>JBCCRZ010000355.1:0-6517 GCA_039200855.1 Cyanobacteria bacterium P01_D01_bin.44
GAGAGCCCCGAAGTGGATGAGCGAATTAGGGCTTGAGTGGATATACAGATTGATAACTGAGCCAAAGCGGTTGTGGAAAAGATATCTCGTACACGATTTGTCTTTCTTTTGGCTACTGTTGAAAGACATGCTTTCTCCTGGTCCGTCAGTTCCCACCAGACAAACTGCTAGGAATAGGCAATAGCTTAAGTTTATTGTTCTGCCTATCCAGCGCTTACCCATCGGCAAAGACGCGCCCAGCACTAGAGTGGAGATAATTGGATCGGCAGTCTCCGGTTGAGCTTTTGGACTAGCCTATATGCCTGATAGTCATACAGCAGCAGCTCCATAGTGCTAGGCAGGTTATCCATAAAGGCTCGGCACTGGGAAAGGCTGAGCCCTGACATTTTAGCAAGGGCATTGCCAGCTTCTAGCAAAACTTCTTTATTCAGAGGGGCTTTTGCTTCCAGACGCCAGCGACGGGGGGGGGTCATTTCACCTCGCTCAATGCGACGTAGCCCATTGATCGACGAGAGTACGTAGAGTCGATCGCCCCCATGCAGCCGCAGATCATCAGACGGCATTAAAATATCTTCCCAGTCACCCGCGAGTGCCCTTGTTTGAAGCAATACCGGCACCACACCATAGCCGTAGGTGACTTCAGCTAGCAGTCGATCGCTCAGGGTATCTCCTGATTCAATGTGGTACTCTGCCACTAGAATGGTTTGTTCATTCAATCGGAACAAACTCAAAATATTTTCACCAAAGGCGGCTCCCGCAAAAGCCTCAGCGGATAGCGCATAAACCGAAAAGGCCCTGGCTTGGGGCATCAATGCGACAAGATTGTTACTAAAGGTCTGATCGAGGGTGCGCACCACGGGTGAAATCGATTTTCCCTCGGCGGCGGCGGCTTCTGACGCAATCAAGGCAATTTCTAAGTTGATAATCGGGTCGTCGGTGACCGCGATGACGCTCCTGGCAGTGGCCAGATTTGCAGACGGCAGCTCTTGCAGCATATCGCCTAACAACAGAGGGACCTGGGTCATCAGATCTGGGTAATTGAGCTGCTGGGTAATGCCCACCAAAGGTTGTTTTAGGTCTTTGAGAATGCGGATAACTCGCTGCCCCACCCGCCCTAGCCCGACGATAATCACGTGGTCTTTTTTGGGCAGTCGAGGTCGGCGCTGCAAAAAATCAAAGCGCGAGCTGAGTAGCTGATCGGCGAGGAGACCAAAAACCCCAAGGACAACCAGCAAACTGGTGACAGAAATCATCAGACACACCAGCAGGACCCAACTCGGGACACGGCTGGCCCCAAACCCCCCAAACACATCACCATAGCCCCCCAACAGCAAAATTGCCCCCAGGGAAATCGCCTTGGGCCAGCTGAGGGTTGAGACTGACCATTTGAGCAACAAGGTACCGATTACCCACAGGGTCAACCCGGTTGACAGAGCAATCACAATCACCCGCCGCAGGGATTGTTGAGCGTCTTGTCGCCAAAAACTAGAAAATCGTCGCCGCCAGTCCCCATCGAAAAAATCTGCCAGCCACCCCCCGAGCTTGCGGGCTAATTTTTTGGGGCGTTTGCGGAGGGCGGTGGTTTCGGTGCGGTGATACTCGACCTCGACGTAGGCAATCTGGTCACCGGTTTGCACGCGCACATGGGGTTGCCAGCGATGGAATACAGAGGAGGCGGTGGTCGCCCAGCCAATGGGCTGGTGCGGTTGCTGCTGGGGTTTAAGGTTGAGCAGCCGCGACTCACGTCGGTGGAGTCGATGGATGGCAATATTCTCATATTGAGCCTCCCCTACCTCAACTAGACGCTCAATCACCCGAAATCGGTAGGGGCCGACCTGAAACACACTCAGAATGCCCTCCCCCAGCCCTGCCAGGGCAAAGGTCATGGCGGGTAGCTCGGTCGCATCTAAGGCGACAAAACGGCCCAATTGCTTGGCCAGTAAAGTATTTAAGCTGTGGCGCGACGAGCGCAGCACAATGTGGACATTGGGGTTGAGTCGTCGGGCTGCGATCGCAGTTTCCACATTAGTGCTCTCGTCGCTGGTCACGATCAAAATGGCACGGCAGTGATCGATACCGGCTCGTCTGAGCACATCATCCCGGCGACAGTCACCCAAGATGGGTGGCTCAATCAACAGAGATGGCAGGTCGTCTACCTCCCAATTGTCCGGTGGGTGCCGATCGATGGCAGCAATATGAACCTCAAACGGGTCGTAGCTAAATTTGTCGAGATTAACGATGCTCTGCTGCCCCAGGCTGCCCAATCCGCAGATAATAAAGTGATCTTGGGCCAGGTTTGGGTCAACGTAAGTACCGGGAATAAACGTATCGGGGCTAATCCTGGACGAAGCATCGGGCATAGTCTGCGACGATTAACGCTAACGCCCATTCTAGCCCCCTGGTGAATGCTTTAAGGCTATACCCGACGCTCGACCACCAGGGTAAAACGGGCCACCATGCCTGCGATCGCAGCCACCGCCACCAGCGGCGCAAAAAAGGTAATCCCGACCGCGCCACCCACTAGCCCAGCCGTCAGGGGGATGTCTAGAACCACCTGACCATTTGAGTTTTTGATCAAAATCCGTCGAATGTTGCTCTCATGCAGCAGCTCCTGGACCTTACTCATCAGGTTATCACCACTGATTGAAAACTCCTCAACCTGAGTATCAGGTGCCGTATCCCCGGTGGTATCTGTATCCTGGGAATTAGTGCTGTACTCACTTGGGGGAAAATTATCTGGGTTCGCCATGGGCTCAGGGGGCTCCAACGTACTATGTTCCTCCATTGATAGCACTGCTGACTCAATTCCTCGACTTTTCCATCTTTTTTTCTCATTTTTGATGAGAATGTGCGATCGCAGGTGAGGATAAGTAAATATCAGCCTGGTTATAGTCAAAGGATATAGACCATGGAATTGCAAGCTAGTGAGGTCAAAGCCGTTGCAGCCCAACTGCTCGCTGGGCTCCTCGCCAACCCCCACATTTATACTCAAGTCAGTGATGACGCTGCAAAGGGTCAACAGGAGCAGTTTCTGACCGTGCTCTCAATCGATATGGCCGAAAGTCTCATTAGAAAAGTTCAGGAAAGATCCAGCTGAGCCCTTAACTCTAAAGACCCAATTAGCGCTTATGTGAGGCTCAATTGGCGCTTTACTCTTCCTCCCAGCTCTCTACGGCTAAAAGGTCTTCAATAGTGTCCTGCATTGAGAAATCAAACTCTTCGAGCTCTTTCTTCCAATGAGCCCAATCATCATTGAAGAGAAATGCAATTTTCCAAAGGCGGTCAGTTGGCTGAATCACCTTTGCCTCGATTAGGGAGCCCACCTGGCGCTGAAACTTTGCCATGGGGTGGACCGTCGACTGTTGAAGCATCGTCTTGGTCATATAAAACTAATTCAATTTTGCAAAGACTTGTGAACTGATTAGATGCGTTACCTATGGTTAAACCCACGCTCAAACGCGCTTTAGAATTGGCCAGCGACAGACTCAAGCAATTGCGCAGTTAGCTTTTGCCCGTTTGGCCATCAAGACACGGCTGCCTGTGACAGGTTACAAACCATCACAACGGCTTAGCATAGCACAGTCTACAGATTTTTTGCCGTAAGTCAAGATTTGGAGAAAATTTAGGGAGTGGGTGGTGGGTAATGGGGAATGGGGAATGGGGAGTGGGTTTAGAATTGCTGAAGCCTAACCAGGTTCCTAACCGCTCACACCCAGCCCCCTAACCGCTAAGATAGAGCAGGCCAAAAGCGCCTACGCTCAAGTTCAGTTTATTCATCCCCATGGTTGATTCTCCAGACGAGTCCGCAAAAATCTATCTCCCTAAAACTGACGAGTCTGAACCGTTAAAACAGATTCGCCATACCTTTTCCCACGTCATGGCGATGGCAGTTCAGAAGCTGTTTCCCAAGGCTCAAGTCACCATTGGACCGTGGATCGACTATGGGTTTTACTACGATTTTGATAGCCCCGATCCCTTCACTGAGAAAGATCTCAAGGCGATCAAAAAAGAGATGATCAAAATCATCAATAAAGACCTGCCGGTGGTCAGAGAAGAGGTTAGTCGTGAGGAAGCCAAACAACGGATTGAAAGCCTGGGCGAGCCCTACAAACTAGAAATCTTAGAAGATTTAGAAGAGCCGATCACCCTCTACCACCTCGGGGATCAGTGGTGGGATCTCTGCGCAGGCCCCCATGTGGCCTCGACCAAAGCCTTACATCCCAAGGCCTTTGATCTCGAAAGCGTAGCCGGGGCCTACTGGCGTGGGGACGAGACGCGGGCACAGCTGCAGCGCATTTACGGCACTGCCTGGGAGACCCCGGAGCAGTTAGCAGAATATAAGCGGCGTCGCGAAGAGGCCAAAAAGCGCGATCACCGCAAGTTGGGTAAAGAGCTGGGGTTATTTATCTTTGCCGACGACGTTGGCCCAGGACTGCCACTGTGGACCCCCAAAGGCACTGTCCTGCGCTCTACCCTGGAGGACTTTTTAAAGCAGGAGCAAGTCAAACGCGGCTATTTGCCGGTGGTGACCCCCCACATTGCCCGTATCGATTTGTTTAAAACCTCTGGACATTGGCAAAAGTACCAGGAAGACATGTTTCCGATGATGGCTGAAGATGACGAAGACCGCTCTAATGAGCTGGGCTTTGTCATGAAGCCGATGAACTGTCCTTTCCACATCCAGATCTACAAGAGCGAACTGCGCTCCTACCGTGAGTTGCCGATCCGCCTGGCGGAGTTTGGCACAGTCTATCGCTATGAGCAATCCGGAGAGCTGGGTGGCCTGACTCGGGTCCGTGGCTTTACGGTGGATGACGCCCACCTGTTTGTCACCCCCGAGCAGCTCGACGATGAGTTTTTAAAGGTGGTGGATTTGATTCTGACTGTCTTCAAAAGCTTACAGCTTAAGAACTTTAAAGCTCGGCTGAGCTTCCGCGATCCCGACTCTGACAAATACATCGGCTCTGACGAGGTTTGGGAGACGTCTCAAAACGCCATTCGCCGCGCTGTCGAAACGCTAGGAATGGAGCATTTTGAGGGCATTGGCGAAGCGGCCTTTTATGGCCCCAAGCTGGACTTTATCTTTACCGATGTGCTCGACCGTGAGTGGCAGCTGGGCACAGTGCAGGTCGATTACAACCTACCCCAGCGGTTTGAGCTGGAGTATGTGGCCGAAGACGGGTCGCGCCAGCGTCCGGTGATGATCCATCGGGCTCCTTTTGGCTCTTTGGAGCGTCTGATCGGCATCTTGATCGAGCAATATGCTGGGGACTTTCCCCTCTGGCTGGCCCCAGAGCAGATGCGCCTGATGCCAGTCACCGAGGAACAGGTGGGGTTTGCCAATCAGGTAGCGGAGCAGCTACTGGCTATCGGCGTGCGCGTTACCGTCGATGCCGGGGGCGATCGCCTGGGCAAAATGATCCGCAACGCAGAGAAGGGCAAAATCCCTGTGATGGCGGTGATTGGGGCCAAGGAAGTCGAGGCGAACACCCTCAGCATTCGCACCCGCGCCGATGGGGACCTGGGGGTGATCGCAGTGCCTGAGGTGATCGAGCGATTGCAGGGCGCGATCGCAAACCACACTTCCTTCTAGGGCACATGGGTTCTGGCAAAGATGGGCACGCGGGTTCTGCTTCTGAAATATGCTGGCGAAGATGGGCACGCGGGTTTAGGGGTTGGATTGAGGGCCGGTCGGCTGGCCGCTTTACCCATCCTACGATTCACGTTGCTGCCTACCTGCCACCCACTACCCATTACCCACCACCCAACTCTCTCTCATGCCCACTGCATACATCACGGTTCCAGCCACTACAGCCAACATTGGTCCTGGTTTTGACTGTCTGGGGGCCGCCCTCACCCTATACAACCAGTTCGAGTTTGCCCCGGCTGAGGCCGGGGTACATATCTCAGTGGAAGGGACAGAAGCCCATCGCGTGCGCGCCGATAAGGGCAACCTGGCCTATCGCGCCTTTGCCACCCTCTATAAAAAGATTGGACAACTGCCCCCGCCGATTGATCTCACCATTAAGCTAGGGGTGCCTTTATCGCGGGGGTTAGGCAGCTCGTCTACGGCGATCGTCGGGGGATTGATGGGGGCAAACTTGCTGGCGGGGGCTCCTTTGGATGATCAGGGGCTGGCTGCGATCTCAACTGAGCTAGAAGGCCACCCTGACAATGTGGTTCCCGCCTTGCTGGGCGGCTGTCGCTTAGCCGCCGCCAGTTCGTCCCCTACTGACGGCAGCACCCCCTGGACCCTGTGCGAGATTCCCTGGCACGGTGACGTTGTGCCAATTGTGGCCATCCCTGACTTTGAGCTGCCCACCCACGAAGCCCGTCGGGTCTTACCCAAGACCTACAGCCGGGCCGACGCTATTTTTAATGCCGCCCATCTGGGTTTGCTGTTGAGGGGGCTGAGCGAAGGACGAGGGGATTGGTTGCAAGCGGCCCTGGCGGATCGAATCCACCAGCCCTATCGCAAAACCTTGATTTCGGGCTATGACGCCGTACGCCAGGCCGC
>JBCCRZ010000356.1:0-6510 GCA_039200855.1 Cyanobacteria bacterium P01_D01_bin.44
GTAGTAGTCTTGTAGCAGGGCGCGATCTTCGGCACTGAGGCCCTGCTTTTTGCTACCTGAGTTGAGGCTAATCACCTGCGATCGCAGCCGTGCTCGTGCGGCTGCGGGCAAAAGGACCCGCAATAGCCCTGAGGCAGCACTACGAACAGGGTTCTCGGTTTTGAGTAGGCGATTGAGGGCTTGGTTTTTGGGCACCTGGGCGGTTTGAGCTTTGCGAGAGGTGTCGGGGGTAAAGGTGGTATCGACGCCGATAAACTCATACATCTGCTGCATAAATGCGATCGCATCTTTACGCAGGTCATCGTACAAAAACACCTGGACCTGGTCAGCCCCAAAAACATCGATAAAGTGTTGGATAGAGTCGGTGTATTTGCCCTTGAGTAGCACATAGGACGACTCACCCCGAGTTTTGACCTGCTCTGCCAGGGAGCGATGCTGCTTACCCACTGCATCACGGACATTCATTAAATAGTCAGAGTAAGCCCGCTCCACCGGGTTGCGCAGGACCGCAATCAGCTTTGCATCGGGAATCTGGGCATGGATCAACTCCACCGACCGCTGGTGGTGAAACATATAGTTGGGCGAGGCCTCACCCAGGGCAATCTCATCCGTGGCCCCGACAAACAGTTGGGTATAGTCAGCCAGCGTATTAATCGGGGTTTTGCGCCTGGCCAGCACCTCTGGCAGCTCTTGGGTCCACTCACGTTCAAAGAAGTTGGTTTCTTTGACCGGGCTCATAAAGATTTGGGGGTGCCGCTTGAGGTAGTTATAAATCGATGTGGTGCCCGATTTTTGGACGCCAATGATCAAAAAGGTGGGAAGCCGCCCAGGGCGACTGGCAGGCGCGGCAGAGGTCGATGGGCGGTCGGTCGAGTCTGACATCAGGCTGATATATCAAAATACTTTGCTATTTGATAGGATGCCCCGGTTACTCAGGTTAAGGATCACAGCCATTTCGGTTCCCTCTCCCAGAGAGCGAGGGCAAGGGCGTTCCAGGCATTCATACACAAGTTTTGTCAGTCAATCAGGCATGATCCATGAATAACTCGTCCAAAGTCATGCCTTACAAACGTAAGATGCGTCATATTTTATACCCAACTAGTTTATAGTGGCTCTTTCAAAGTCCGATAGCCCACACCCCCGCTGAATAGGATGTGCTTGTAGCTTATGCATAAGATTTTCATGCCTTCTCTAACCCAAAATAGTCATTTACGAGAAATTCAAATACCTTTTATCGATATAAACATTGCATAAATGATTGGGTTCAGGCTATTAATCCCAGTGTTCGTCAAGTAGAATTCTTTCCTAAGTCGGGTGTATGCACCAGACAGTCTGACAGGGGGGCTACCACCAATGCGCGAATGCTCATTGAAGGGGGTATCAGCCTAAGTTTATGGTCTACATGAATTCTCTTAGCAATTCTCATTCATTTCTCATCGACTAATTGCTTTCATAAATCTCGAGGGCGATATGCTTTCCGTGGCTCGGATAACTGCTGCGGTCGGGTTTATAGTTCTCGTTTTTAAGCGCAACCTGCTTTCTTTAAGCTAGGGCGTAAGCGCTGGTGGCTGCGCTGATATTTTCGCATATTTAGATTTGGTTCCCGTTTTCTTGCAAGGGGCTGCTGAATGAATGTTTTACTGTTGGCACCACATCCATTTTATCAAGCCAGAGGGACACCGATCGCAGTTGACCTCGTCTTAAAGGTGCTCTCCAGTCGGGGAGAGAAAGTGGACATCATTACTTTCCCAGAGGGTGAGGATGTCTGCTATGAAAATGTCAAAATTCATCGTACCCCTGCGTTTAAATTCACCCAGAATATTCGCCCTGGGTTCTCTTTTAAGAAGCTTATTTGCGACGTTTTTATCTTCGCAAATGCTATTAAGCTGGTCAAAGCTCAAAAATATGACATTATCCACGCGGGCGAAGAATCTGTCTTTATTGCCCTATTTATCAAAAAAACTCTGGGCATTCCCTACATTTATGATATGGACTCGTCCCTGGTTCAACAACTCATTGATAAGTATCCCTGGCTAAAAAATGTCGGATTTATTTTACGAAAATTCGAAGGCACTGCGATCAGAAATGCTGAAGCAGTTATAGCAGTTTGTCAGGCTTTAGAGGTCGAGGCCCAGCGCTATCGCCCCAATAAAGTCGTTGTCATTCCAGATATTTCACTACTCAACTATAGTCAGCTCAGTTATAAATCTTAGCCGCACCTTCACCGACCAAATATCTACTGCAAAACTAAAAAATTAGCAGAGCATTTCCCATGCAACTAACCCATTTGAGAAAGACTTTCAAAATCCATGGCCCCCTTTTGATGTACGTGGGAAATCTAGAAAAATATCAGGGGATTGACTTACTATTAAATAGCTTTCAAATGACTTTAGACAGTGAGCCAACCGCCCATCTTGTCATCATCGGAGGAGCCTCCACAGATATTGAAAAATATCAGCAAAAAGCTCAACAATTAGCCATTCATCAAAATATTCACTTCACGGGACCCCGTCCGATTGAGCACCTGGGTGACTATCTAGAACAAGCAGATATTCTGGTCTCTCCTCGGACTCAGGGCAACAATACGCCGATGAAGCTCTATTCTTATTTAGATAGTGGCAAAGCTCTACTCGCCACTGACTTGCCGACCCATACCCAAGTGCTGAATGGCCGTGTGGCCTGGCTAGCACAGCCGCAGCCCGGTGAGTTTTCCCAGGGGATGTTAACCCTGATCCAGCGCCGTGACTTGAGACAGCAGCTTGGTCGTGAGGCCCAAGCTTTAGTCAAGCAACAGCATACCTACGAGGCTTTTTCAACCAAACTAGCCAGTCTTTATGATTGGTTACAAATTGAGCTGTTGGGTGAAGTCAGTTCCCCCAATCTATCTGGCAGTTACTAGCCTGAAGCGACCTGATCGATGCTCACCTGCTTGAGCCCTTTAAAGAGGCTCCTTGACACTTTATGTGACTGTACAAACTATGCAGAGGAATTTACAAGCATTCTCCAAGGAGAGATTCGATCTGCTCGTCATCGGTGGGGGGATTTATGGTGCCTGTGTCGCCTGGGAAGCTAGTTTGCAAGGACTGTCTGTGGCTTTGGTTGAGAAGTCAGACTTTGGTGGAGGGACCTCCGCCAATAGCTTAAAAATCGTTCATGGCGGATTACGCTACCTACAGACGGCTGACTTTAAGCGAATGCGAGAATCCATTCGAGAGCGTCAGACCCTGATGAGAATTGCGCCCCATCTGGTCCATCCTTTGCCGATTTTGGTGCCCACCTATGGTCACGGCGTCAAAGGCAAAACCGCTCTGTCGATCGCCTTAAAGATCAACGATTTGCTCAGCTATGACCTCGTATTCGCTCCGTCAAGAGATGACCGTCATCTGCAAAACCCCCAAAAACGGATTTTATCCGGTCGCGTCATCTCACCTGAAATTTGCCAAAGGCTGGCTCCTGGGATCGACGCCCAGGGACTCACGGGCGGTGCTATTTTCTATGATGCTCAAATGTACAACTCTGAGCGACTCACGCTGGCTTTTGTCCAGTCTGCGGCCCAAGCTGGGGCCACGGTTGCCAACTACCTCGCCGTCGTTGATTTTTTGCACACAAGGGGACAGATCCAAGGGGTGAGCGTACAAGATACGCTCTCCGGTGAGCAGTTTGAGATCCGCGCTAAAGCCGTGGTCAACACCAGCGGCCCCTGGCTCAATCAGGTGCTTGGCTTATTACCCACCCCTTGCCCAAAACAACCTTTTGCCAGAGCCATGAATTTGGTGCTGCGGCGTTCGCTGTTTGACACCTATGCAGTTGCCTTAAAGAGTCCATCTGGGCAAAGCAACTCCGATGATCTTCGCCAGCAGGGCTCTCGGATGCTGTTTGTAACCCCCTGGCGAGGGCGGTCCATGGTGGGCACTGCCTATAGTGTATGTGGGCAAGACCCAGACCATTGGCAGGTGACAGACGCAGAGATCGAAGCTTTCCTCACCCAAATTAATCAGGCTTACCCGTCAGCCCAACTCACCCGAGCCGATGTGGCTTTTGTGCATAGCGGTCTACTACCGCAGTCGGGAGTCTCTAAGTCTGGCGATCCCCGCCTCACAAAGCAGTATCAAATCCAAGATCACAGTCGCGATGGTTACTCAGGCTTGTTTTCGGTGGTTGGGGTTAAATACACCACGGCCCGAGATGTGGCCCAGAAAGTGATTAAGCGGGTCTTTAGATCCTGGGGACAGACCTCCCCCCCTTCGCGATCGGCGGTGACTCCCTTATCCGGGGGCAATATTGCCGATATGGACCTTTTTTTGCAGCAAGCCATGGCCCAGCAACTGCCCAATTTAGTCCCCCAGACTTTAGACCCCCAGACATTACAAAGCCTTACCTATAACTATGGCTGCGCCTATAGAGATATGTTGAGCTATGCCAGGGGAGAACCCGACTGGGTACTTAAGGCCCAAACCCGTTATGCCGTGCGCGAAGAAATGGCGCAAACCTTAAGCGATGTGCTCTTTCGCCGCACTGAACTGGCTTCAGCCGGGGACCTGAGTACTGACAATGCTCAACTGTGTGCTGAGGTGATGGCTGAGGAGCTGGGATGGAGTCACACCCAGAAACAGCAACAGCTCAATCTTACAACCCGTCCGTCCTTTGCCACCGTCTAAAAAGTCTATTTTTCAATCAAGCCATGCCTTCTCCTGTTGCCCATGCCGTTTCTGGATACGCGCTCACCCGATTTACCGGTTTAAAATCTTCAAATCTAGGTCACAAGATCACCCCTGCATTCGTGTTTTATGCTGTTTTTGTCGCCATCGCCGCTGATTTTGATTTTATCCCCCAACTGATGACGGGGGCCAATTTTCACCGTGGCTTTACCCACAGCCTGATGTTTGCGGTTATCTTTAGCTGTGTCTTGAGCGGCATCGTGACCCATTGGCGAAAGTTGCCTTATAAATGGGTTCTGGCCGTGACCTTGATGCTATATCTTTCTCATCTGGTCTTAGATTTTTTTACCCAGGGAGGCTCGGGGATTCCCCTATTGTGGCCATTTGTTGATCAGCCTTTTAAGTCGAGTATCTCTTTGTTTCCGGCTGTCCATCACTCTCGGGGCTTACTAGACCGCAGTCATCTGGTTTTTATCAGTTTTGAGCTGACCTATGCGGTTTTGTTATTTTTGGGGACCTGGCTCTGGCAAGGCCCACGGCCCAGCAAAAAGATTAAGCGTCGAAATATTAAACCATAGCGTTCTGAAAAGGGGCGAATTGCGGTGCGCGATCGATTTAACGTCTGCCAACGCGCACCCCTACCGATCAAACAACCTACCCTCCATTAAATTTAATAGACTTCATGAGTACTGCAGTTGGGACAATCAATAAAGAGAGCACATTGGCATCTGGACAGTGTGTAAATCACTTACTCCTGGTGGACACGCATGTCCACATTTATGACTGCTTTAATCTTGATGCTTTTTTAGAGTCCGCCTGGCATAACTTTCATCGCCATGCCAGCAAGTATGATGCAGGACCTGATTTTACCGGGGTCTTGCTGCTGACAGAGACCCGTCACGAGAATTGGTTTACGTCTCTGCTGCACCCAGCTCAAAGGGGGGGGGCGGCCTTGTCGACCCGCTGGAGCTTTCAGCGAACGTCAGAGACAGGCGCTGTCTGTGCTTCTAACTCACAGGGTCAAAGACTCTATCTGATGGCGGGTCGCCAAGTTATCACAGCAGAGAAACTGGAGGTTTTGGCACTGATCAGTGACCAAACCTTTTCCGATGGTTTATCTACAGAAGCAACCATCCAATCTATTCAAGCCGGGGGGGGGATCGCTGTCTTGCCCTGGGGAGTGGGCAAATGGTTGGGGAAGCGGGGGCAATTAATCTCTGCTTTGCTCCAACAAAATCAGCTTTCTCCCTTATTTCTCGGGGATAACCGGGGGCGTCCTCAGTTTTGGTTACGGCCTCGCTATTTTGAGATGGCACAGCAGCAGGGGGGACGGATTTTACCCGGCACTGACCCGCTGCCGCTGGCGTCTGAGGGATCTCGTCCAGGGAGTTTTGGCCTGGTCTGCCCCGAGCGGCTTAACCCGGAGAAACCCGGCGAGCATTTGAAGTCTATGCTCCTGAATCCTGAGGTGAGTTGGCAAACCTACGGCAGGTTGGAAAAACCCTGGCGGTTTGTCCGTAACCAGATTGCCTTGAGGGTCCAACCGAAAAAAGCTGCATCAACCCCTGCCCTTGCTGTATCAACCCCTGTTATTAAAGACAGTATCCAGGCCGTGATAGACCCTCATTTTCCTGAGACCGCTGATATTGAAACGGCTTCTGATAGCTATGCAAGCCGATTTGCGGGCAAGAGCGGGACATGGCTATTGGGTGTACAGCAGGCGGCAACCCTGAAAATGCTCGCTGATTATCCTCAGGCCAGCGTGTTGGATGTGGGCGGCGGCCACGGTCAGCTGACGGAGGCACTGATTGAGCAGGGGCATCAAGTGACGGTGTTGGGCAGCGCCGAAGTA
>JBCCRZ010000357.1:0-6476 GCA_039200855.1 Cyanobacteria bacterium P01_D01_bin.44
CCCTGCTGAGGCATCTAGCAGTGAGTGCTTTGAATCAAGAAAAGACTGCTAAGGTTGGCATTAAAAACAAGCGGCTTCGGGCTGGATGGGATGACGACTACCTGCTCAAGGTTGTGGTTGGTTAAGATGCGTTTGCCCTAGTACCCTCAGCGCCCATCTCGGTTAATATTCCATCCACCAACTCGTATCGAGCATCCGTACCGTCGTCATAGTCCAGATACTCCTCCAAAGTCATGGGCTGATTATTTGCGACTGCCATAGGAGTCTGCCAAACGTCTGATCGATAGTTTCAGCATAACTTGCTCTACTGCATCTCATCGTCGCCCTATATCGACCTCAAACAGGCACCGCCATAAGGGCTAAATTTTAAGTATTCGACTTTGAAGATATCAATATTTCCTAACTTCTCTCTATGAACTGGCTTGTTGTAACCTTTTACAAATTTGTTGCTCTAGAAGATTGTGAAGCGCTACGGTTGCCGTTGCTCGAGCGCTGTCAAACGTTGAATATCAAGGGCACAATTTTACTGGCGACTGAGGGCATCAACGCCACCATCGCTGGGCAATCAGACAACATCCACATCCTTTTAGCCGAGCTAAAGCAGGACCCGAGACTAGCCGACTTGGCCCCCAAAGCATCATGGGCCGACCAAGCCCCGTTTGAGCGCATGAAGGTTAAAGTCAAGCCGGAGATTGTCACCTTCGGCCATCCCCAGGGCAACCCCAATCAGCAAGTCGGTACCTATGTTGATCCGCAGGACTGGAACGGCGTGATCAGCGACCCAGACGTGGTGGTGATCGACACTCGCAATGACTATGAAGTGAGTATCGGCACCTTTGTTGGGGCCAAAAATCCACAAACTCGTTCCTTTCGAGAATTTCCAGACTATGCCCAACAGCACCTCGACCCCCAAAAGCACAAAAAGGTCGCCATGTTTTGCACCGGCGGCATTCGTTGCGAAAAAGCCTCATCCTACCTGCTCAGCCAAGGGTTCGAGCAGGTATATCACCTCCAAGGCGGCATCTTGAAATACCTCGAAGCCGTGCCCGCTGACGACAGCCTCTGGCAAGGGGAATGCTTTGTTTTTGACGAAAGAGTTGCCGTGCAGCATGGCTTGGCACCAGGCTCCTACGACATGTGTCGTGGCTGTGGTCATCCCATCTCAGACGCTGAAAGAGCTTCCCCTCAATTTGAAGCCGGCGTGTCTTGCCCCCACTGCTATCGAGATTTGACCCCAGAAAAACAGGCCCGCCTACGCGAGAAAGAACGGCTGTCTAACCATTACCCACATCCAAATTCATAGAGAATTCTTAATCGCCAGGGTGAGCCCATCCGCGATGGGCAATAGGCTCAGACTCACGCGGGTATCTTGATAGATTTTCTCGTTCAGGGCGCGAATACGCTTAGTGCGGCTGTCTTGGACCGTCGGATCGGCCACTCGCCCCGACCACAGCACATTGTCAATGGCGATTAGGCCACCAGGACGCACTAGCTGCAGCGATTTTTCGTAATAGCTATCGTAGTTGCGCTTATCAGCATCGATAAACACAAAGTCAAAGCTTTCATCGTGGCCTTCTACCCTGAGCTGATCGAGGGTTTCTAGAGCTGGCCCCAGGCGTAAGTCAATTTTGTGGGCTACCCCCGCGATCTGCCAGTAGCGCTGGGCAATGGCGGTATAGTCTGCGCTGACGTCACAGGCAATCACCTGGCCCTCGTCTGGCAACGCCAGCGCCACCGCCAGAGTACTATAACCGGTGAATACTCCCAATTCCAAGGTTTTCTTAGCGCCCATCAGCTGGATTAACAAGGTCATCAGCTGGCCCTGCTCAGGGGAGATTTGCATCACGGCCATGGGGTGACTGGCCGTTTCTTGACGAAGCTGCCGCAGCACATCGACCTCACGAACGGACACTGAGCGCAGGTACTGATAAAGGCGATTATCTAGCGGTAGATTGCGAGTGCTCACGGATTGTGTATTAGTAAAAGAGAGGAGGATGCAGTCAAGGGGGTAGAGTGGGGCTAAAGGGTGAGGTGTATTTAAAGGACATTTGCTACCCTTAAATCAGCTCGGTGCAGCTCGGTGCACAAAAACCATGACACGACATCGTATTATTCAGATATCTGCCTGGGTAGGCTGGTTAGTTGAGGTTAGTCAGCTAGACAGCCAGGGCTATCAGTGCTGGGTAGTTAATCCTCGCTTAGATGTCATGAGTGATGGGGCTATTTATCAGACCAGCAGCGCCGCCATGTCAGCGGGTCGACAGTTTATTGAGCGCAACCGTTGAGCAGGTTAACGGCACAAAACTTGTCGCATTGTTCTCATATTGCCAGGCAGATCCTGCCGCATCGCTTCTTCGATCAAAAAACCAGGGGCTGGAATCAACGGTGTCGCTTTGACTGAGTAGGTCAGTAAAGTGCCCTGCTGGAAATCTTCAAGTACTAAATCGGCGGCAAAGTCGGCAAAATTGCCCCGTTCCATCCGAAACTGGATGCACTGATTCATGATCTCAATCACTTTCAGATGGACTTCGACCTGGGCCGTAAAGATTAAAAACGCTTTGCGGGCCACTTGATAAAGCCGACGGGTCACTTTTTTGGATTGGGTTGCCTCTAAAACTTGGTCTATCACCTGGGAATGGGTAATGTCTGGAAAGTACTGGACCCAGCGGCTATAGTCGGTCAGCTGAGCCCAAATTTGCGATCGCACCATGGGCAAGTAAATTTGGGCCGTCACCGCTGCCCCGGTGCTGGTATGGGGCTGGGTGGAGAGTAAAACATCACCCTGCAGCAAAGCTTGGTGTTGAGGGTCAAGTCCCGTCAGACGGGTGGATGAAAATTGCGGCATTTGCGCTTGTTACTCTATATATACGTAAGATCAGAGCTATCAGGCCAGTTCTACTACTAGGCCAGCCCTGTGCCATTATCGATTAAAACTTGTAAAGTTCGTATCAAGCATTCACAAAGAAATTGAAAGCCCCCGCATAAGTGCTGAGATACGCGCTAAAACTTATACTCAATATTCCCGCCCCCATCCTCCAGATCTAACCCAGCCATGGCAAATCGATTTCGAATAAAGCCCTCTACACAGATCTTTTGGACCTTGATTGGTATCACGGCTGCCGTCTGGGTAATGCGTGGCCTAGGGTTGTTAACTTTTTTACCTGGAGTTATTATTTGGCTGCTGATTATTCTGTGTTTTGCGGTGGGCATTGTGAATAGTTTTCGGTCGACGCGCTAGCTGGGTGAGTAGGTGAGTTCGCTGCGCTGGTGGGGTCGCTGCGCTCGGTAAGACGCTATTAGGGGACTGCACATAAATAAAATCCCCGGATGAAAAGGGTAATGGGTAATGGGTAATGGGTAATGGGCAACGGCAGGGAGCTTATTTAGCTGCAAGCGCCTTGGCTTCAAACGCTCAATTATCACCTACTCACCCACTCACCCACTCACCTTCCATAACTGACGCAACCCTAACGCCGTCCTTTACGTCTGAGCGTAGATTTTTCTAAGCTCGGTCGCCGATCGCGACGGCTGCGGACCTCCATGGCCTGACCGATGGTGACATTCAGTTGATTACCAATCAGCATTACCAGAGACGTCAAAAATAGCCACAGCAGCAAAATAATCACGGTCCCGACCGCCCCATAAACCCGGTTATAGTTGCCAAAATGGCTCACATAAAGCCGAAACAAGCCAGAAATCAGTGCCCAGGACAGGGCTGCCAAAATCGCCCCCGGCACAATCGGCTTGCCCCGAGTCCAACAGCTTGGCCCAAATCGATAAACAAAAGCAAAGGCACCAGAGACCATCCCTAAGGCCAGCGGCCAGCTAAATAATCGCCAGATCGTCAGCACCCATTGCTCCACCGCTTCATTACTCTGACTGGCCAGCATCCGCACCCCTAAATCACTGACAAACACCAGGCTAGACGCCAGCATCAATAGCATAATCGTCCCCAGGGTCAACCCAATGGAGACCAGTCTGGCTTTCCAAAACGGACGGCGACGGGCGGGCGGGATGCAATGAATCTGGTCTAAGGCGCGCATGGCTGCACTCATCGCCCCAGAAGACGCCAGCAGTGAGATCAAAAAACTCACCGAAAACAGTCCTCGGTTTTGACTGTTGCTGATATCCCCAGCAAAATCTTGAATCAGGACCAGTACCTCCTGAGGGGCGATTTCGCTCAGCTGAACAGCCAGGTAGTTAAAGGTATTGTGCAATGGCTCAAACAGCCCAATCGCTGTTAGCAGTGCCAAAATAGCTGGGAATAACCCCAGCATGGCATTGTAGGCCATTTCTGAGGCCAGACTGGGCAGGCGTTGCTGGAGGGTCGCCCGTACCACCTCTCGAGCGGTAAACAGGTTAATGTGCAATACAAAGCGAACAAAGGCAATCGGAGAAAGGGCATAGGAAATTCGTCGCAGGGGCTCTTGCCTGCGATAAGTCGTATACAGCGTTTGCCGCAAAGACGAACGTGGGGGCGGATTGATCAAAGATCTCAGCCAAAGAAACACAGTTTCAAACACCGGTCGGCCAACTTTCATGGATTTAAGTTGCCCACCCTAGGGCAACCCGGTAGATGCGATACTGCCTCAGAGTACCCAACCGAGTACCCAACCTTTTTTGGCCGTCTACCCAACGTTTATATATTAGAACTGGAAATAGATAAAGGGCGAATAGGACGTGGGCATGATCGTGAGCAGGGCTGCGATCGCAAACCCATAGCCCACCGCAAATAGCTGATCCGGCAATTGCATGAGTCCTGTTTTCCACTGGGGATTAGCCCACACCCAGTGCAACGCCGCCAGTAGAGCAAATACCCCAAAAAAGGCTAGATTTAGCTGCTGTGCCCCCGGTGACTGTAGCAACACAAAGGCCTTAACCACCGTCATCGCATTGGCAAAACTATCCGCCCTAAAGAAAATCCAGGTAAAGCACACCCAGTAAAATGTCAGCGCCGCCCCCCATAGCCCCATCGTCTTAGTTAGCCAGGGCGATGCCGGTTTAAACCGCTTGGCCCACTCTCGGTGGGCAATCAGTGCCCCACCGTGCATGCCCCCCCAGATCACAAAGGTCCAGGCAGCCCCGTGCCAAAGCCCCCCCAGCAGCATCGTCAGCATCAGGTTGCGATAGGTATGCCCGCCTCGATTCCCCCCCAGGGGAATATACAAATAGTCCTTAAGCCACGTCGATAAACTGATATGCCAGCGTCGCCAAAAAGCTGTGATACTACTCGCAAAATAGGGCGCATCAAAGTTCAAACAAAGCTCATAGCCCAGCAGCCCAGCCACCGCGATGGCCATATCAGAGTATCCAGAAAAATCACAGTAGATCTGCACCGCATAGGCCAGCACCCCAATCCAGGCACTGGCGACGTTAAAGCTTTCAGGGGATGAGAAATAGGTATCTACCAGCGACGCAAAATTATCAGACACACAGGCCTTCTTAAAAAAGCCGATAATAAACAGCAACAAACTTGCCCGCACATTGACCTGGCCAAATACCCGAGCACTCGTTAGTTGCGGCAAAAAATCCACTGCCCGCACAATTGGCCCAGCCACCAGCTGCGGAAAAAAGGCAATAAACAGGGCCAGATTGAGCAAGTTTCTTTCCGGTTCCAGATTTCCCCGATAGACATCGATGGTGTAGCTCAGGGTTTGAAACACGAAAAAGCTGATCCCAACCGGCAGAACTACGTTGAGGGTCACCGAGTTAACCGGCAGTCCGACCCAATTAAAAAAGCCCACCGCCGAGTCAGCAAAGAAATTGAAATACTTAAAAAACCCCAGGACGCCCAGGTTGGCAATCAAACTCACCAACAGCCAGTTGCGCTTGCTTTCTGGGATGATGGTTTTAGCAATCTGCTGACTGACAAAATAGTCAATCAGGGTTGTTCCCAGCAGCAGCGATAGAAATCGCCAATCCCAAACGCCGTAAAAGGTATAGCTGGCCAATAGCAAAAACGCTTTGCGCCAGCCATTACGCGGGAGTAACCAGTAGATCGCAAAGACAATCGCGAAAAAAAGTAAGAATCGAAATTCTGTAAAGACCATATTGCTGAAACAGGATAAAAAATATCGACGGCTTTACGTCTACGGATGAAGGGTCTCAACAAACGCGTTTGCTAAGAGTTCAGTAAAGTATTGCGCCCCCGGATCGGTTAAATGCTCACTATCATGTCGCTGAGAAATCTCATACAGAGCGGGGGTTTTGGCTGGATTATTAAACGACAGTAAGTAAGGAATCTTACCCTGGGCATAGGCTTGATGTAGGCTGGCTTGGGGCAGCAGGGTTGGTGGCATGATAAAGATAGGGGTCGCCCCAGCTGCCTCTACCTCAGTGATAATCTTGTCAAAAAGCATTAGATGATTTTTGGGAATACTCCCCTGATCAGCGTCGGTAAGCCTTGCTTTCGCCAACTTTGTAACCTCACTTTGATACTGCTCCAGGTTATTTAGAAAGGCTTGACGCTTCGGATC
>JBCCRZ010000358.1:0-6475 GCA_039200855.1 Cyanobacteria bacterium P01_D01_bin.44
CAGCTTAGCACCTGCACGCGCTTCGCTGGGCTCATCCTTGATGTGAGCTGCAGCCTGAGCCTTCATGATTTGAACCGCACGCACGGTGGAGGTGACAGGCACGCCCAGAGCAGCATAGGTCTCCTTCAGACCATTCAAGCAACGATCATCGAGCACAGAGGCATCACCGGCCAACAGTGCGTAGGTGACATAGCGCAGCACGATTTCGCCATCCCGCAGGCAAGCAGCCATGCGACGGTTGGGGTAGCAGTTGCCACCCGCCTGGATCAAGCCCTGGTTTTCGCAAATCATCCCAGCAATAGCATCAGAAACCATGCAGCTGGCGTTAGAAGCAATGGCGTTAACTGCATCCAGACGACGGTTACCAGAAGCAACAAATGCTTTCAGGGCAGATAGGTCGGTTACAGGGGCAGTGCTAGCATCAGCAGCGACTACGGCTCTGGAAAAAGCATCAAGCATTGAGCTCTCCTTATTGTTAAAAACTTTTCAACACAGTGACCAGCCTTTGCGGCTCGGTCACTATTGAACATAATCAATCGCTGTCTCCGTCGTCCCCTTTATTAAAAACAAAGCAACATTCTGTTACAAGAATCACTATTTGTTAATGACAAACGACGGCTCACCCCCGAAAATAGAAATCAATATGTCGATCAACTCAGCTTTAGGAACTTAGATTAATGACTGACTCTACAAATACTGCCACTTCCCAACCCAACACTTCCCAACCAACTGCCAAAGAAGTGGCAGACCTGATTGCCGAGTTTGAAAAATACCGTGAGCGTTTGTTAAAGGACACCCTGGATGCGGCCAAGCGCGCCAAGATGCCTAAGAAGGAAACCATGGCTAAGTTAGAGCCTGAGCTTGCCAAGGTTGATACAGCCCTACAGCAGCTACGAGAACAGCAAGCTCAGCTAGTCGCCGAGAATTAAAGCTTGGCCAAGTGTGGTTTATCATCAGCTAACAGGTGTCAGGCAATTAAAAAATGGTTTAGCAAGAAGTCCAAAAGAGTAAGGTCAATGGGTAACGCAAGTATGCAGTCCGAAGATGCGGCAGTGTTGGCAGCTCAGCAAGCAATCGATGCCCTGATTCAGGAGGTGAGTGAGCAGATTGATCTGCTGACGTTTGATCCTGATAACCGCAGCTTATTAAAGCAGATGGTAGAAGGTTTCTCAGATTCACGAGGCATGGTGCGTTTGCGTATTGCGGAAACATTGGGCCAAATTGGTGAGCCAGCGACACCTGTTTTAGTGGAGGCGCTGGCTGGACATCCGAATCAGGTGGTGCGTCGGGCCTGTGCTAAAACCCTAACGCTGATTGCCGATCCGGTAGCCATTCCAACCCTGGTGCATTCTTTTCTCAATGATGAGGATACGGTGGTGCAGGGGTCTTCGGTCGGGGCCCTGGCCAGGACGGGTAAACCCGCCGCCCCCGAACTCCTCAAAATTTTAGAGGAGCCCGAGCACCCTGAAACCATTAAGGGACACGCGGCCTGGGCACTGGCCTTTATGGGGGCAGAGGCCAAGGATTTGCTCTATCAGGCCCTCAACTCGGAGTCTGATGAGGTCAGGGCAGCGGTGATTGGCGCGATCGCAAAGGTCGCCCAAGAAGAACCCCAAGCCAGCAACTTCGACATTCTCATCAACGCCCTTGACGACCCCGCCGAGAACGTCCGTTGTGAGGCCGCAGCGGTATTGGGCAACCTCGCCCACCCACCCGCCGCGCCCAAACTCATCGAACTCCTGCAACACCCTGAGTTTGAGACTCGAAAATCGGCAGCGCTGTCACTGATGAAGATTGGGGATGGGAGTGCGATCGCACCCCTACAAGCCGCAATGGCCAAAGCAACCGAGCCCAGCGCTCAGTCAATCTTCAAGCTGGCAATTTCGCAACTTGAAAAGAAATTATCAAGCCCAGAAGAGGACGGCTGGACCTAAGAAGAGTCTCTAGACGGAGCAAGAGTCAGGGTTCTGACACCCAACTACGTTCAACTAAGACATTTAACGAGTGCTCAGCGTTCGGCCCGAGTTCAAGCCAAGGGGTCGAGGCGCGCTCACGTCGAAGCCTGGCCCCTGACTCCTGCCCCAACCAAATGTTTCGACGCTAAACAGACAGCCCAATATGGACAGCCAAAATCTCTTACGGGACAAACTCAAACAGGAACTAGACGAGTCTGAATGGCTACAAAAATTTAAGGCCATCAATCAGCTACTACAAATCCTCAAAGCCGATATTCCCCTCACCCAGCTATGTGATCTCAAATGGGATACCACCCACGATCAGCTCCTGATCCACTGCCCCAACCCAGAAACACTAATCGCCTTAAATAGACAATCACAAGAATTGGCTCAGCGAACCGGCTGCGCCAAGCAAATTCTCCTGAAATATTCTGAGCACCCAGACATCATTATCAAACCCTGCAATCTATCTGGCTAAACACAAAATAGACAGAGCCAGATAGATTGCAGGGTCAGAAAAGGGTTTATAGATATTGGCTTTCTGGATGTGAACAAAGCATGGAGCAACCCACCCATCTGGCTCCACGCTTTACCCACATCCAGAAATGTCGTTACTTAAAGGACATCCCTTAAAGGACGCCAATTGTTGCCAAACCAATGATCGTACCCAGGCCAATCACATGCCCCAGACTGGTGACCCCCAACAGGGACGCCAACCCCATCCCCCCAAAATAAGGCGAGGGTAAGGCACCATCCGCACTGGGATGTTTGATAGCAATTTTGCCCAATGCGATCGCAAGCACATTACAAGCAATCATCACAATACCAACGGCAGGGCTCCACGCAACAGTTCTAGGAACAATCTCCAGCAAAGTCGGCAAATAAAACATTATTAAATCTCCTTCCAAAAACGTAAAACTTGCCAATCGAAACTAAATAAACCCGTTTGGCAACCGAATCTAACAGCCACTTTAAGGAATCGCTGATGCCAAAGTCCTTTCCACAAGAAACAATGTTACAAAGCTTTACTTTTTGGTCTGGGGACTTAACATTGAGCTCAATTAATTAGAAATATTAAGCCTTTTTTATGTTTGAGGTTGCGATCGCATTAGCCCCAAATCACCTCCAACTCCTTGATACCTGCAGGGACAGGCCCTAAGTAAAAAAGGCACTCTAGCAGATTTAACCCACGGTCAACAGGGGGCAAATTAACTCACTTTACAAGACTATGTTCTATTCTATTTCTGCTCTATTTATGAGAAAGCCGCAACACTTCGAGACAAATAAGCAAATATACTTATCGCTTTGTATCGTTATTGTTCAATTGCGCTGGTTAAACCTTTAGGATGAATAACTGAATGTTCCTGCTCCAGGTTTAACAGGTGCTATTTAGTAAGGCCACTCAAATAATGCAAACTTTAGCCAATAACAACCAGTACATCCCAACCAATACCAACGGCGCTATCCGCCTCAAAAATGGATTTTCCATGGGCCAAAATGGTCTCTCTAGTGATGAAAAGCGTGACTGTCTAACAGCAACCTATCGTCGGCTCTTTAAAGATAATCGCGACCTAGATTTTCATCACAACACAGCGCTGGACTCAGCCTATTTCAATCACGAGCTGACCACAAGAGAATTAGTTCGTGAGCTAATTTGCTCAGACATGTTCATTAACTTTATTTTGGTCAACAATAGCAACTATCGCTTTGTGGCCCTTTGCTTTGAGCGCGTTTTAGGGCGACCAGCCACCCAAACAGAAATCTTTAAGTGGAGTTCTCTCCTCGCATCAGAAGGCATTCGAGCCTTTGCTGAAGCATTGACTGGTTGTGATGAGTACCTAGCAGCCTTTGACGAGCACACAGTGCCTTTCCAGCGTTCGGCCAAGCTATTCTCTAGCGAACAAAATCTACCTGCCCTCCCCAAGGAACTCAGCATCAAGCGGTATCAGGGGCAAGGTAATATCAATCAGTACTATCCCTCTGCTGCTGTCCGCACTGGCCCAACCAATCCGCTCTGGGATAGTGGTAATCTACCGCCTAAGCCAATTCGCCAAGCCGGTGCCATTATTACTGTTGCCGGTGTCATCGAGTTGGGTCGAATTGCCCTTGATGTCGTTTGGCAGATACTGAGCAGTGGCCATATTTAGGGCTTAAGTCTCCAGAAAGGTACTCCTCTAAGGCTGTAACAGCTGGCTGGGTAAGAAGTCAGGAGCCAGCGCCCGTGGGCGCTGGCTCTGGTCATCAAGGGGTAGGTCGTTGATTATTTCGCACCATCTCTAATCGCGACAGGGCACTGATCGCCGTTTCCTTAACGTAGCCATCAAGCGACTCATCCTGAGATAACTCGGCCAGTAGTTGGGTCGCTGAGTCACTCCCCACAGAGGCTAAGGCATTCACAATCGACACCGCCAGGGCAACATTGTCAGTGGTGTTAAGGGCCTCCACTAAAATATCCTGGGCGGCTTCGCCTACTTCCCCGAGGGCCATCGCTGAGGCAATATTCACCACCGGGTTGGCATCATGCAGAGACTTTTTGAGCCCCTCTAGACCGGCTTGCGGAAAGGGTTCATCAGGGTAGTTAAGGGCAATCTGAGCCAGTGCTTTTGCACAGCTACCGCGCACCGTGACATTATCACTATTGGCTAAGGACTCTACGACAAAAGGGACCGTATCTGGCCCAATCATCCCCAATGTCTTCACCGCTGCTCGCCGATAGACAACATCTTCATCGTCAAGAGCACTCATCAGTCGAGGTATCGTTTTCTCATCTCGACTTTCTGTAATCTCCCACATAGCTCGAGTCCGCATATGGGGGTTGGGATGCTTGAGTTGTTCAAAAAAAGAATCTTGTGTCATTGTCCTTTATTTAAATCGCCCCTCATTTAATCGCCCCTTATTTAATCGTCGTCGGCACCAGGGTGGCCGCTTTAGCCCGCACGGCCCAGTCAGAATCCTCAACCAAGCGGCTAGCGCTATTATCTCCCAATTTATCCAAGGCTATCAACGCAGCGTATTTTAGACTCCAGATCGACGTATCTAAACTGGTCATCAGGTCAGGGATAGCCCGTTTATCTCCCAGGTATCCGAGGGCCAAGGCCGCCGCCGCCCGAGATTTTTGAAACTGCGGCGGCGAATTGTGCAACGCCTCAACCAAAAAATCATAGGCGGGTTGATACTTCAGCCACCCAAATAGTTTGACCACATGGTAGTGGGCACCATAGTCATTGTGGGCGTCTGCCTCGTAGGTAGCAAACAGGGCAGCGGGCAGCTCATCTGCATAGGTTGATAGCAGCGTCTGAGTCGCCAGATAACACCGGCCAAAATCCGTCTGATACAGCTCTTGAATGGCAAAATCTAGGGCCGGGGGTTGATCATATTCATGGACAAGATCTAGAGTCCCAGGATCATCGAGCAGCACCTGTTCTAAACTCGGCTGTACGTCTGCAAAGGTGAGTCGCCCCTCCGCCATACCGGCCTGGGCCAGGGTGCGAATAGCCCGCAGGCGGAAGACTAATGAAATCGGACAGCGTGCGATCGCAGGAATGGCATCGTAATACCGGGCATCAATCAAGTCTTGCAGACATCCCCGGCGAGCATTCACGTTATCGCTTTGCAACAACATCACCACTTTTTCAATGGCCGTGTAATCTCCGGTCAATCGACAAACCGCTGATACCGCTGCACTGACCGTAGGCTCATCCGCGGCCTCCATAAAAGGCCTAATCCGTTCTAATGCAGGGATATAGTTTAAATTAGCCAGGGTGTGAATAATCACCCGATAGGTCTGGTTCGGTTTTTCTAACAGCTGGGCAATCGCTTCCAAAATGCCGGGATCTTGAGTCCCGATTTCCCCAATGGCCCAGGCAGTCACCTCAACGGTGTAGCAGTCCTCATCCGTCAGGCAATCAGCAATCACCGGCAGGGCTTGTTCGACCTTCAGCTTCCCCAGAGACTCAATGGCTTTCCGCCGGGTAATCCGATTGTCGAGGGAGTCTTCTGTATTTTTCACCGCCTGCATGAGGGCCTTAATAGACGCCTCCGAGGGGAAAGAAGCTAAATGGGCCGCCGCCACATACCGAGACACGTCTTCTTCCTCTAGCTGATCAGGCGGCGTCTCTAAGAGAGTAATGGCCTCAGCTTCGGTGAGGGCAACCAGATTTGCAAAGCGCTTGTCCATGAAAGGCAATGTATAGAAATAGCGTCCACACCATCGAACCAACCTGCGTGACGATGGCTACAACCAAATAAATATGGGGATTCTCACTTCAATACGCGACCTAACCAGGCAGCGCATTGCACTAAGAATCCCCATTATACTGACAAGTTAAACCTTGATCAGCAGTTTATAGATCAAACTCACCTATGACAGGGAGTTGATTACATAGTCAACGAGTGCGTTGTACTCGGTCAATGCCTGAGCAGACATATCACGAGGCGCACAACCGCGGTTACGAGCAAAGCTCAGAGCTGCCACATAGGGAGGGGTGGGTAGACCCAAGGTGCGATACACTTCACGCTGA
>JBCCRZ010000359.1:0-6449 GCA_039200855.1 Cyanobacteria bacterium P01_D01_bin.44
GGAATAAACCGTACCTAAACAGAGCAACACCATTAAGCCGAGCGGAATGAACAGCCAGCGACCCTGGTCGGGCGGCAAGCCAAACAAACGAGCCTCGGCAGGGAAGGGGAAGGTGGGGAGCAATTTGCCTTCGGTTACAGTCGCTTTTCTCACGTCACAAGCGTTGATGATTAAGAATTTGGCTCTCCTGCACGATAGCAGGATGTTGGACATTGCTGAATCTTGCGATGATTTTTGGGGGACTATCCCCTTAGAACAGTTTGAGGAGTTTGTCTTGCCCTCATCTACACATGGGCCGCCGTGGGCCTCAGCCGAAGCTCTCCTTGCATGCGATCTTCAACTACATTTTGAAGCTCTTGTACCTCGGTTGTCAGTGGAAAGAATTGCCAATCGAAAAGAATAAGGTTCCAGGCCCAAAAGTTGGTCTGGGCGAAGTCGGCGAAGAGTCGTTTCATGGAAATTCCGCACCAAAAAGGGATAGGTGGGAGAGCACCCTATTGGTGTTCAATCAGTAGATTTCCATAATTTTTAGGAAGAGATAACTGCTCCTGAGAAGTTAATACTCTTTGCTGTATGGCTAACGATTGAGTTCAGCGGCGGTCATCAATATGTACATCAAATTCTATTATCCTCATACTGCCGTTGCAACGATTTGTTATGTTGCTATGAGATCTAGAGTAATAAACTTAGGCAATCAGCAGACAAGGCATTACGGCAGATATTTTATCTTGCAAGCTTAAATTACTTTTCAGATCATCAATTAATGTAATATCTAAATCCTTTTTCAGTTCCTCATATAGTTGACAATATATAGAATTCAAATCATTAATAGTTTTATGATTTATAATCCAAGGAATTTGAGATTTATCGTGTAAATAATCAGGTCTACGGGCAATTATTTTTTCGTAACTTGTTAAAAACAAGACTATTTTATAAGGTTCGTCTTTAGACAGATTATATAAATTATTCCTTAGCCAGAATTCTAAGTAACCTGCTATTTCTGAAAAAGAACTGTTTTTTACTTTAAGTAGTCTAGCCCAGGCAATCCTATCGAACATCCCTCGGTTAAGTATCATTGCTTTATACGAATCAAAATTTTTCTGATTGACAGCTATTTCTAACTTTGAATATGTATCAAATATTGTCCATAAGTTTTTTAACTCAAAGTTGCTATTACTGATATCAAATATTTTTTCGTTGGCTTGAACTATTTTGTAGTCACCACCAGCTTGGCTAGATATATCCTTTATGACTGAATTTTTGCCAGAGCCTGGAGTGCCACTAAACTCTAAGAAAATCATTGAATCCAAGCCTCTCAACTGGTACTCCAATCAACAGCATCATTCCAAATCATTTCAGCCTCTTCACGAAAATGCTGATACCATTTATCTTGAGGATAAAGAATGAATTTAGGCTGATTCTCAGCTTCTACTTGAAAGCTATATAGCCAAATAAAGAAGATTCCTTCTGAACTATTTGCGTCTGCTAAAATTTCCCCTCGTGAAAGATGATACTCAGTAAGTCGTACCTGTAAATTTCCTCCGGTTTCCTTTTTCAAGCGTTCTAACGTGGATAGGTTATCTCTTACTCTACCAAGCCAACCGTCAATAGTAATCGATTTCAGCCTTCTCTTAATCGTCATTTTGACAGCAGAGCCACCAGGAACAGGATTTTCTAGAATGACTCTTATTTTACCGCCTCTATCTAGTAACCTTCGCATGGAGGAATAGTGATCATTCAGTGTTCTGTCGAGAGCAACGCCAATAATCAGCAAGTCTAATGATTCTCTCAACTTGTAATCGAGTTCTTGCTGTTGTCTAGTTGAGAGTTTCTCTAAAAAATTTCTATTAACTGCTTGCTCGATAGATTCTAGCCGTTCAGTAAGTACTTCAACCCTTTCAGATAAATCCCATTCACTTGCTAAAAAGAAATAGTTGACTATAAAGAAAATAATGACTACCCCGAAAAGTTCAGTAGAAAGATTGAGTAAGATTGCTTGCCAGAAGTTATCCTTTGAGTTTTGAGCAACTAATGTGAATATTAAAGCAACAAATGCTACTGCTACATAAATAGCGACGACATATCTGGCCTTTTGCCTCTTGTTCATAAGTAAGATAGATGATTTTCGGGACCAACCTTAAAACATTATTCTTGCGAAAGAGACTTGAAAATCAATACGATTTTTTTAGATGCCTCTTGACACTTCTAAGCTGCATAACGATCCAGTTATATCGCATCTGTCATCAAATCATGACGCTCGAATAATTTGACCAGAAAAGACTCTATTTTTTCTATTTTATTCACGCCGCTAAGTTCATAGCCTCCAAATCTATATACTTCATAACCTGCTAGCTTTAGGCGTCTATCCTCAGCAACCATATCAGAATATAACCTTGGACTCGCTTCATCTTTTTCAGCATAGTGTTGCTTGCCGTCAATTTCTACAACTACCCTTATTCGCTCTGATAGCAAAAGCAGGAAATCCATTCTTTGACGTACCAATCGGCGCTGATCTTTCAACTGTTTCAGCGTGTAAGGATCATAGTGTAAATAAACTTGTGGAATTAGAGCAGGCAGTTTATCTTTGAACGACTCATAAAATTTCTCGAAATATACTTTCCAAAATAGTTTCTCTGGATCAGAATATAATGATTGCTTTAGTCGGGCATATAGCTTTCTACCGACTTCTCTATCCGACTCCCCATTTATTTCTTCTCTCTCTCTCCACCATTCAACAAGGTCCTTCCAAAGAAGACCATGTGCCTTAATTGGACGGTCATATACGAGACAATAATCAGAGTTTTTTACAATTTCAATATCGTTGCTAACTGAATCAGAAAAGATAATTTCTGGTTTTGGCCCATTCGCTGCAAAAATTAAGTTCTTAACTTTGTTACCTACTCCTAAAGTAGTGAGATACACTTTGTACCCATCTTTGTCTACTGTAAAACCATGTTTTTCACAAAGAGAACGTAGTTCTTGTTTTCCCTCATCGCCAATCCAACTTATAAGTAATGTATTTTCGAGGACTTTGACAAATTTGCGAATTGACTCAATACTTTCCCAGTCTAGGGATGCATAATATTCTTCAACAAGTGATCTACGGTCACCACTTAAGTTTTTTTCTGATTTACCCTGCTCAATTCCGGCAGAGGTGAAAATATCATTAATGTTACGAAGCACCAAGTGAACTACACAGAATTCACGGAACTCAGTTTTCAGAATTTCAACATTTGGCGTCACAAAACTATGATTCCTTGAGAAAGGTTTTGATTCTATGTCTGAATTTTAACAATAGGATAAAGGTCGCTATTTTATAGAATCAAAGAATAATCCGTATGAATATTTGAATATTGAATGCTGTGGGAAAATCCAGCGGCATAACAACTTATTAGAGAGAAACTTTTCCACCTAACGCGATGGACTCTCAAAGTCATCAGAACACTTACAGCATCAGGATTTCAATGGCTTCTGATCCCATTTTTGGTAAGGGTGATTATGTGGAATGATAGCACTCTCTCTACCGGGGTTATCCCCTTTGAGTAGCTGTCCATAAGCTGCAAACACTCACTAGGTACAGCAAGGGTTCATCAAAATCGAGTGAACGACAACTCAGGCGATTCAAACCATAACCTTAGAGCGATGTAGTCCAAAATCAGGCCACAAATTATTTCTGAGCCTTAACGACCAGAATTTTGCCGCCGCGATAACTCAGCCATACCGTTGCTCAGAACTCAAGTTTTCAACTTGGACAGGGGGTATTACTAACATGACCTTCAGGCCAGTGATGGCGAAACCCCAAGGCTTCCTGCAGAGCATAGGCAAATTGCAACAGGATCGCTTCGCCGTGGGGTGGTCCCACGAGCTGCATCCCAACGGGCAAGCCTGAAGCCGTCCAGCCACAGGGAATCGAGAGGGCCGGTAAGCCCGTCAGGGAAATCGTGTAGGTGATGGTGAGGTAGTCAATGATGTTGCGCAGGGGCGTGTCGTTGACTTTCAAAACCTCCGGCTGATCGTGGGGAAAAGGCGGCACGCAAGCGGTGACAGTGGCCAGAATGTCGTGGGTTTCAAAGGAGGTCAGAAAGTTGCGGTAGAGCTGGTCGCGCTGGGCAGAGGCGGTGAGGAACTCAATCGCAGAGAGGTCTTGACCACGGGCAACATTCCACCGAACGGTGTCGGTGAGCTGATCAAAATGCTGTTCATAATGTTGCCTTTGCTTGTACCAGAGGAGCGCCGCTCGCAGGGTCTCGAAGGCAGATTGCGCCATTGAACAATCGGGATGGGTGGGGGTGACTTGTTGGCAGAGGGGCGTCAGACGAGTAATGGCCTGTTCAAACACCGCTTGCACCTCGGCATCCACAGGCGTAATGCCCAGATCGGCGCTAAAGCCCACTCGGACGTTGCCTGCGAGCTGAACCGCTGCATCGAAGGTGGGGGGTAACCAGGTCGCGGCGATCGCGATCGGATCAGCCGCATCCCAACCGGCCATCACCGAGAGCATCAGCGCCGCATCTTCGACGGTGCGCGCCAGAATGCCGTCGGTGTCGAGATAGTCCCACAAAAGTGGTTTGCGCGATCGCGGAATCCGGCCTGCGCTCGGCCGCAGGCCCACCACCCCACAAAAGCTGGCAGGCGTTCTGACAGAGCCGCCCATATCTGTCCCCTGGGCCAGGGCACACATACCCGTGGCGACGGAAACTGCCGCCCCACCACTCGACCCGCCGGAACTGCAGGCTGGTTCATAGGGATTCGCCGTCGGGCCAAACAGCGGATTCGTGCAGTGAGCGCCAAGGCCAAATTCGGGCGTGTTGGTTTTACCCAGGAGGATACCGCCCGCTTGTTTCAGCCGCGCAATGCACAGCTCGTCTTGGGTGGGTATCCAGTCCTGGTAAATCAGCGACCCCATTGTGGTGCGGACGCCCGCCGTTGGCGTCAGGTCCTTGGCTGAAAAAGGAATCCCTGCTAACGGGCCGAGGGATTCCCCACGACTGCGGGCCTCGTCAACCTGCTGCGCCGCCGCCAAAGCCTGATCGGCACAGACGGTGATCAGCGCCTGTAGCTGGTCGTTAGTCTGCTCAATCGCTTGCAAACAGCTGTCAATGACTTCCGTGGCCCGAATTTCTTTTTGAGCGAGCCCTTGCTGTAGCTGAGTGGCAGACCATTGATAGAGTGGCTTCATGGGGCCTCAGTCATAAACAGCTGCCCCCAACTTTTCACTTGCGTAGGGTCGACTCCAGCGAGTAACAATGATTTCCAGACCACGACTGAAATGGTGTCATAGATGGGAATGCCGATCTGCGCTTCGAGCCCAGCGACCAGGGGCGCAGCCCTCAAGTTGGTGCAGAAGGTGGTAATAGCCTGGGGCTGCTCCTCTGCAACGGCCATGACCTGTTGCGTAATGCTGTCTGCCGTAACCTCGGAAAAGGCGAAGTTGACCGAGAGATCTAAATGGCGTTCGGCAATACAGTCGAAGCCTGCTTGACGATAGTTCTGCACAATCTGGGCCTGGACATCGGCGGTGTAGGGCGTGACCAGCCCAAAGCGGGTGATGTGCTGCTGCTGAAACAGTTCATTGAGTGCTAGCACGGAGGTTGTCGCCGGAATGCCCGTGACGGATTGAATGCGATCGCACAGTTGCTTATCCCGATCAAAGCCCAACCAACCGGCAGAGGTGCCATTCCAGGCAATCACGTCGACGTTGGCATCCGCTAACAGTTCGGCTGCGGTTAATAAAGGGCGATCGTCAAATTGACCCAGCGCTGTCTCAGACAGGGAAATTTCAGTAACTCGAAAACGACTGAAATGGGCCGAGACGTGATCTAACCCCTGCAAAATTGCGGTGGTCACCGGCTCCAACACCGTATTGGAGGACGGCGTCAGCATCCCTAATAAAACCCGTTTTTTGGCCGACATGGCGTTAGAAAACCCCGTTGATATAAACCTTTTGCGGCTCATCAATGGCAGTGATGGTATCAGGTTTCACCACCAAGGTGGGGCGATTGCGATACAGCGTAGTTCCAAAAGTCCCTTGCACTCGCAGCCACTGGTCAGCCTCATAGGTGTCAGCATTTTCGGTGGCGATCGCCAACCCCAGGGGAACCGTGTCGGCCAAGCAACAGCGAATAATCCGTCGCGCCAACACAAACTGGTTGGGCATTAGAGGAAAGGGGCGATGGACAAAGCCCATGATATCGACAGGCTGACCCGGAAATACATCCACCGGTTCCCGCACGGAGGTGATGAGTCGACGCCACTGCAACACATTGCGCTGCAGCGGATCAGGCTCCTCGCCAGCGGGTTCCGCATACACCCAGATATCAATCGCCGGTTCATCCTGAGTCGGGTCTTTACCTGTGACAAACTGAGCTAGGTTTTGCAGTAGGGGAAAATTCTTGAGTCCCATTACTTAATCCGCGTATCCAACATTTCCGCGAGTTCCTGCTCTTCAA
>JBCCRZ010000360.1:0-6447 GCA_039200855.1 Cyanobacteria bacterium P01_D01_bin.44
GACGAGCAAATCGCCTACGGCATTGAGAAAATGCAGGAGTACGGCATTGTGGTCTCAGGGTCTGCGGAAACCGACGGCATTGGGGCGATGACCGATGAGCGCTGGCAGTCTTTCTTTGACTCCATGGCTGAGGCGGGCGTCTATGATGCGTCGGTCGATTTTAAGCAGGCCTACACCCTGGAGTTTGTGAATAAGGGGACAGATTATTACCAGAGCTAAATCCCCGGAGCAAAACCTACAGTTAAACCGCGTCAGGATCTACGCCCAATTCTTTTAGGCGAGCAGCCAATCGGTCTGCTCGCTCTTTTTCTTGAGCCAGTTGCTCCTCTGCCTGAACGGCTCGCTGGGTCTCTTGCTCGCGCAGTTTACCCAACTCGGTGTAGGTCAAGAAAGGCTCATCATCGAGGCGATAAATTTCTAGCTTTTCATCGGTGAGCACAAAGCGAATATCCAGACGAGGGCTCACCCAGTCTTGAATGGTTTCAATCACATCCAGGTAGCCGTCTTTTCGCTGCCAGCCAATCAGATCTACCTTGTTTGGATCGTAGACGTAGTATTCTTCAACGCCGTAGCGCTCATAAAACTGAAACTTTTTGGCCATTTCTTTGAGGCGGTTACCGGGCGATAAAATTTCAAACACCACCTGGGGTGGGATATTGTCTTCTTCCCATTGTTGGTAAGAGCCGCGATCGCACTTGGGTCTACCAAAGACCACTAGCGTATCGGGGGCCTGGCTTAAGGTGTTATCGCCCTCAATCGGGTACCACAGCAAATCACCCGCAACAAATACATTGGGGTCGTCAGCATACAGCAGCTCCAGGTTCTCTTTGATGGTGACGATCCAGCGAAACTGTTGGGTGTTGTCCGCCATGGGTTGACCATCGCTGTCTGGGTAAATAAGAGTGCTGTCAGGACGCAGTTGCTGAACCATGGTACAGCCTTGTTGAGTTTATAGCCTTAGTTTAGCTCTGATGGACTATTCGACAGACATGGGTGGCAGATACGGAATAAACCCTTTACGATACGCTTCTTCCTGAACTTCTCGCGGCATCGTACGGGCATCGACTAAAAATCCATTTACTGAAATCATCCAGGCCATCAGGTTATCGCCTAGTTTGCTAGGGCGGTACCAATTGGGGTCCATTTGATGCATTTTCATGACATCGCGGATCTGCTTTGATTTATTGCCCCCAGTGCTGGCACTGACGCCAAAGGCTTTGTAGAGTTCGCTGGCTTTCATATGGGGCATCTGGGATGGATCAGAGAGAAAATTTACCATCCCCAGGGCATGAACTATCCCACAGGCCCAGGTTTTGGCGCGACCGCTCGCCAGAGGAGAGGGCCGTTTACGGGCCAGGGCAGCAGCAAGTTTGCGAGACAGATCTTTGTATTCGGCATCCAGATGCTGATCACAGAAATCATCGGTAATCGCCGTGATTTCGTCAAACTTTGCCTGCATTGGCTTGGGGACTTTTTCAGATGAGGGGGCTGTCATCTTGTTGAAAGGCTCTAGCGCGACTGCTTACTAAATATTTGACGAAGATGTAGCAACTCGGCACAGTTTACTTACAAAATTAAGCATTGGCAAAATTTAGAAACCCCCATGACCGATACCGTCAGGCTCACGATTGATTGACGCGAAACCCACAGTTTGAAAGTATGATGGCCCACAAGTGACGGAGCAGATCAGCATGATTGCCACAGCCAAACCCACCCTGGAGCAATTTCTAGCTCGTCCAGATACAAAGCCTGCCTCAGAATTTATCAACGGTCAAATCTTTCAAAAACTGATGCCGCAAGGAGAACATGGCCTGATCTAGACGGCACTTTGTAAGATTGTAAACGCTGCACTGTAACCAAAACCACTCACTTAGAAACAGTTTGGTCGAATCAGCAATGACGTCGCCACATAACCCACTTGACCACTGGCGAGTTCCACCTGGGTCCAGGTGCCGTCCTCACCCATAAACCGAACTTCGGTGCCATTTTCTAACGGACTAATGACCGGACCATCCGGCGACTGACGTAGATTGGCATAGGTGTCTTGAGGATCTTCAACCTGGTAGTAGGTCAGACGCAGGAGGTCTTGCCAGATATATCCCTGCTGATCTTGACCCTCGACAGTAAGAGAGTTCCAACCGGGTTCAATATAGGCGGGTTGCCCAGAATGGACGCGAGTGAGATTAGGCAAACTCGTCAGAACGCTGCCATCAGGCCGGTCTCGAAGATTAACCGACGTGTCCTCAGGGTCATAGGCCAACAGGACAAAGCATTTATCGGTGACAGTGTCATCCGGATTCCAGCCAGATTGCTTGGTGCTGGTGAGGGGTTCAGTCGGCTGCTCAGTCGGCTGAGCTGCAATGGGATCAGTTGGTTCTGCCACCGACAGGGATGATCCTGCCTCAGTCGTGGGAGCAGAAGGCATGGCACTACAGGCCACTAATCCCAGGGTCAAAAGAGACAGACCGGCTTTCTGGATACTCATACCAAACCTCAAATCTGCAAAGAACTTCACCAGAACTGATGTCAATTCCAAGCTAGGCGTGAGATTCCTGAAATTGATCATGCAATTGCTAAACAGGATCATGGAGCAAGTTGCGCTTCCAGAAATGTTGCTATTTCCTGAATCAGGAACGGCAAAAAAGTTTGGGTCGTATCCCAAACAATGTCTAAACTCACATCATCGTATTGGTGAATCATCACATTGCGCATACCGACGATCCGCCGCCAGGGAATATGAGGAAGTTCAGAACGCAAATCTTGAGACAGTCTCGTTGCTGCTTCGCCCACGATTTCAATACGCCGTATAACTGAATCTTGGCACTGCATATCATTCCAAAACTCATCTTCCGTCAATCCAGCCACGTAACTAATTGCAATTTGAGCAGAATCCACGATGTCCATTAGAGATTGATAATCACGGGCAGATATCATGCGGCTTGGATCGGCTTGTAAATAACGACGACAGACGAAAGGATAGCTTCCTTTCTAAGCGGGTTTCGACTTCGTTCAATGCCTTTCTTGGTAAGCAAATCAACCTTTCGATCAAAGAGGATTTCTAACTCCTCTTTCATGGCCACCAGGTCTATAAGCGTATGGTGTAGCGCTTCTCGATCCAAATCGACCAGGACGTCGATGTCGCTGTCTGGGCGAAAGTCGTCGCGCAGGACCGAGCCAAATAGGGCAAACTCGGTAACCGCCCAGCGATCGCAAAACTCTGCAATCTCTGGCAGCGGCAGCTGAACATTCGTGATTTGATCGGCGCGAGCGGGGCTCATGGCTTAGCCTGGGTCACTGCCTTTAGTCTACATTCCGTAAACCCCTAGACATCGCCCTGAGGCGAAAACCGTTAATCTATTAAGATTAGTGACCACTCTTGCCCAAATTGTTTGCCCATGCCAAATTCGTCGCTGCTGACACTCAGTCAGATTGACAAGGTTTATGCCAATGGCACCGTTGCCCTCAAGGGGGTCGATTTGACTGTCCACCCCGGAGAATTTGTCAGTCTGGTGGGGCCATCGGGCTGCGGCAAAAGTACGGTCCTCAAGCTGGTGGCCGGGTTAGGCAAACCGACCGGAGGCCATACCGACTGGAGCATATCGCCAGATGAACGCAACCTGGCGTTTGTATTCCAAGACGCGGCGCTGATGCCGTGGGCCAGCGTCGTCGATAACGTCCACCTGCCGCTTAAGCTGAAGGGCCACTCCCTGCGCTCTGCCCGCGCCGAGATTCAAGAGGCTTTGAATATGGTCGATCTGCAGGGGTTTGAAAAGAGCTACCCGCGTCAGCTGTCTGGCGGGATGAAAATGCGGGTGTCGATTGCGCGGGCGCTGGTGACAAAACCAAACGTGCTGCTGATGGATGAACCCTTTGGGGCCCTGGATGAGATGACCCGCAGCCGATTAAACAGCGACCTCTTGCATCTATGGGAGCAAAAGCACTGGACAGTTCTCTTTGTCACTCACAATATCTTTGAAGCAGTATTCCTCTCATCGCGGGTGGTGGTGATGGCCGCCCATCCAGGACGGGTGATTGCAGACGTGCCCATCGATGAACCCCATCCTCGCACAGACGACTTTCGCACCTCACCTCGATTTAACCAATACTGTCGAGAGATCTTACAGCAGCTGTCCGAGGCCGAATCCCCTGAAACTATCCCCGCCCTGCGCTAACCCCTATGTCTTACCCCTATGTCTTACCTCAAGCCACCTGCTGATATTGGCAATGATGCCGTCAATAAAGGTGTGAACCGCAATGGCAAAACAGCATCCCTAAATTCTCACTCTAAACAGCTTGTTTCTGCGAATTGGCTGGCTCCTTTGATTGTGGGGATACTTGCAGTTATTTTATGGGATGTGGGGGTGCGGGTTACCCAGACGCCGCCCTATATTTTGCCAGGACCAGGGCTGGTGGTTAAAACGCTGATCGAGGAATGGCCCGATCTATTTCCCTCCATGCTGGTCACGATTCAAATTACGGTGGTGGCCTTCATCGCTGCTGTGATATCCGGGCTACTGATCGCGATTTTGTTTACCCAAAGCAAATGGATTGAGCGCAGTTTCTTTCCCTATGCGGTGATTTTGCAGACGACGCCGATTGTTGCGATCGCACCCCTAATCATCATCTGGCTCCAAAACAACACCTTTTTAGCCCTGGTCGTCTGTGCCTGGATCGTCGCCTTTTTCCCGATTGTCTCCAACACCACCCTGGGCCTCAACAGCGCCGACCACAACCTGCGCAACTTGTTTGAACTCTATGGAGCCTCCCGCTGGCAGACGTTGCTTTATTTGCGTCTCCCCGCCGCCCTGCCCTACTTTCTAGGCGGTCTACGCATCAGCGGCGGCCTTGCCCTCATCGGGGCCGTCGTCGCCGAATTTGTCGCCGGTACCGGCGGTGCCCGCTCAGGCATCGCCTACCAAATTCTCATGTCTAGCTTCAATCTCCAAATTCCCCGAATGTTCGCCGCCCTGCTAATGACCACCGTCCTCGGCGTCACCATTTTTGTCGGCCTGACGGTGCTATCAGATCAGCTGCTCAAGCACTGGCATGAGAGCGCGATTCGACGAGAGAATTAGGGATAAGAGTGGGTAGTGGGTAGTGGGTAGTGGGTAGTGGGTAAATGGCCAATCACCCATTACCCATCACCCATTACCCGTTACCAATTGCCAATTACCAATTACCAATCATCTGCCCAAAATCCAAAATCCAAAATCCAAAATCCCCCATGCCACCCTTCCTAAAACTGCCCGCCACCCAGCATTACTGGCTAACCAACGCCCGCATTCCCGCTTGTTTGCTCGACAGCTCAGTCAGTCTCTCGCCCATCCCAGCACTCCAAGCCTTTCCCCATCAAGAAGACCTGATCGCAGTCGATATCGAAATCAGTGAGGGACAAATTCAAAGTCTGGTGGCGACAGGCACGGCCCAAATAGGAGAAATCCCCGCCGTCAACTTAAAACAAGGTCTAGTCTGGCCCTGCTTTATCGATGTCCATACACACCTAGACAAAGGCCACACCTGGCCGCGTATGCCTAACCCAGATGGCTGTTTTGATAGCGCCCTAGAGGCCGTTACAAAAGACCGCGAGCAGCATTGGCAACCCGAAGATATCTATCGCCGCATGGAGTTTGGCCTCAGGTGCAGCTATGCCCACGGGACAGGAGCCATTCGGACCCACCTTGATGCCTTTGGCGAGCAAGCAACCATCAGCTTCGATGTTTTTCGCACACTTCAGCGAGAATGGGCCGACCGGCTAACCTTGCAAGCCGTTTGTCTGGTTTCCCTGGATTATTTTATGACCCCCGCGGGCGAGCAACTCGCAGACATTGTGGCCAAGACCCCCGGCGGCATCTTGGGCGGCGTTGCCTTCAATAATCCAGCTATTAAGGCTCAGCTTGATCGCGTGTTTGCGATGGCCAAAGAACGTAATCTAGACCTTGATTTTCACGTCGATGAGAGTCTCAACCCCGATGATATCAGCCTGTGTTATATCGCCCAGACTAGGTTAAAACATGGGTTTGAGAGAAAAGTCACCTGCGGCCACTGCTGTAGCCTCTCAGTGCAGTCTCCTGAACGGGTTGAGCAAACACTCGCGGCTGTCAAGGAAGCCGAACTCTCCATCATTAGTCTGCCCACGTGCAACCTTTATCTGCAAGATCGTTACCCCGGCCAAACGCCTCAATACCGGGGCGTGACCCTACTCCATGAGATTGTTCAAAAAGACATTCCACTTGCGGTGGCAAGCGACAACTGTCGCGATCCGTTCTTTGCCTACGGCGACCATGATGGTCTGGAAGTGTTTACCCAATCGGTACGCATTGGCCACCTCGACCGCCCCTATGACCAGTGGCCCCAAGCCGTGACCACAGCCCCCGCCCAGATCATGGGACTGGATACAGCCATCGGCATCGGCCAATCAGCAGATCTCGTTTGCTTTAAAGCCCGAAC
>JBCCRZ010000361.1:0-6443 GCA_039200855.1 Cyanobacteria bacterium P01_D01_bin.44
GCGCAGCATCAATGCTTTGAGGGCGTCAAAGTCATAGTTTAGGTCGGCCAGGCGCGCCGCTGAGGTGACGGCTAGCACCAGGTGCCAGGCCCCGGCATAGGCCCTAACCGGCGGAATTGCAGCGTCCAGGTCGTCAGGGCTCCAGTGCAGGGCATTGAGAGTCTCGGTCACCAGGGTCTCGGAGGCGCTCATCTGTTTAGGGTCCACCGAGGTCAGTGCGGCCACAGGCTGACCCGCCTGGGTGCGTACCGCGACGGGCACCGCGCCGACGGTGGTTGACAAGGTGTAGGTGCCATCCCCGGTAGTCTCGCCAAGTAACACCCCGGTGGCAATCGTCGCGTGCCCACAAAAAGGCACCTCTGCCTCTGGGCTGTAGTAACGGATGGTGCGCTCAGAACCAGTGGCGGGGGCAACAAATGCCGTCTCTGAGAAGCCTACCTCTGCGGCGATGCGCTGCATGGTCTCAACGTCGGGGAGCGTTTCTCCGACCCAGACCCCAGCGGGGTTACCGCCACTAGGATCGGTGGTAAACGCAGACAGGCGATGCAGGGTTCCTGAGCACATGGTTTTAGCCTAAAGCTCCAGTCTAGCGAATGTTGGAAGCTCCCCTACAGCCAATGGACGAAGCGTTTTTCTAGCACAACAAAAATGCTGTACAACGCCACCCCCATCACTGCCAGGGCCAACAGGGCCAAAAACGCCAGCGGTACGTTAAAGTTGGAACTAGCCGACAAAATAACATAGCCGATACCCCCGTTGGAGGCCACGGTTTCAGCAATGACCGAGCCAATGAAGGCCTGGGAAATGGCTACCTTTAGCGAGGCGAACAAATAGGGCATCGTGTGGGGAAACCCGACTTTCTGAAAAATCTCAAATTGATTGGCTCCGAGGGAAACCAACACATCCTGCATTTCAGACTCTACGGTGGCCAACCCGCTGGCTACATTGACCGCGATGGGAAACACCGCCAGTAAAAAAGCTGTTATCACGGCGGGTACCGCCCCGATACCAAACCAGATTGACATCAGCGGCACCAGGGCCACTTTGGGAATCGTGTTAAAGCCAATCAGTAGGGGGTACAGGGTCAGGCTGGCTAGCTTGGAATAGCCAATGACAAATCCTAGAAACACCCCCAGCACCAGGGCGAGAAGGAAGCCGATAACAGTTGTAAATAGGGTGATCCAGGCATTTTTGAGGACAGCACCGCCCCACTGGGGGATCTCTGCCAAAATGGCGGATGGGGCCGGTAAGACAAACTCAGCAATCCCAAATAGCTGAACTATCAGCTCCCAGGCCACAAAGACCAACAGCGTTGTCGCTATGGGCAGGCCATAGCGTGCCCGCTTGGATGCTAAGAGTGTTTTGATCTCAATCTGTGACGGGTTGAATCGGTCTGTAGTCACCATCTTAATTACGTTGACTTAATTACGTTGAATATATCGCCGTAGCTCGGAATACATGTGGTGAAACTCGGGGGTAAAGCACATATCCAAGGTTCGCGGTCGAGGCAGATCCACTTTGAGGGTGTAGACAATCTGGCTTGGACGAGGCCCCATCACGTAGACGGTATCTGACAAAAAGATGGCCTCTCTGAGATCGTGGGTCACTAGCACACTGGTGCATTGGGTCCGTTCCCACAGCTGCTGTAGCATCTCCCACATCTCCTCGCGGGTGAAGGCATCGAGGGCGGCAAAGGGTTCGTCTAACAATAAGATCTCGGGATGGTGAATTAAGGCGCGGCACAGAGATGCTCGCTGTTTCATGCCCCCCGACAGTTGCCAGGGATAGTAAGTCTGAAACTCTTCGAGCCCGACCGTTGACAGCAAGGCCTGGGCATCTGCGACATATTTTGACCGCTGTTGCTTAAGCTGGCGCTTATGGGTCGGCACAATTTCTAGGGGTAGTAACACGTTGTCTAGGGTGTTACGCCAGGGCAACAACACCGGATTTTGAAAGGCAATGCCGACGTTTTGCAGTGGTTTCTTGATCGGCTCTCCCCGAAAGTAAACGCCTCCTTTTTTAATCGGGTTTAGCCCTGAGACCATTCTCAGCAAAGAGGTCTTGCCACAGCCCGATGGCCCGACGACTGAGACAAACTCTGCCTGGGCAATCCTAAAAGAAACCTGATCAATTACCTGTATCGGCAGGCCAGCGGTCATATATTGCAAACTAACGTCTCGAAACTCCAGGACCGCAGAGGTGTCAACCTGGGGCGATATTGTGCGAGAAACATGCTCAACCATTGCCGCTGCCTGGGTTAAGATCTGGAGAGTAGCTCACGGTCGTCCTGTTAGTTTGTGTTTTACATGCTCTGTGGGAATGATGCCCTGTGCTGTAAAGGACGCTACAGAAATACCTGTGGGCAACTCCCTGCTCCCTCTGCTTTCCCTGCCTTCCCTGCCCATCCTCTATGGGTATTTTGTTTTTGCGCCGATCCTTAACCTGTGGTCACCCATACCCTTAAAGCAACCTGTGAAACGGTCCATTTTGGCGGGTTTTCCTCTGACCTGCCGCCTGCGCTGACCATCCGCTCAGGGGATCGGATCAGGGTTGAGACCTTTTCGGGATTGCCAGTCCACCAACATGCACCAGCTGAATTTCTACCCCCTGCCTTTTTGGAGATTTGCCAGCATCTGCCGCCAGAGCGTCGGATTGCGGCGGGTCCTCACTTAATGACGGGCCCTATCTATATTAAGGAGGCTCAACCCGGTGATGTGCTAGAAATCCGGTTGGAGGAGATTGCGCCCAGTCTGCCCGTTGGGTTTACGCTGATCCGCCCTGGGGGCGGTGGCCTCCCGCAGCGGTTTGACCAGCCAGTACTGCGATTTACGCCGATTGACTTGCACTCAGGCACGGTGGAGTTTCCGCCGGGGAGCGGGATTAAACTGCCGCTGACCCCTTTTTTTGGGGTATTGGGGGTAGCCACCGCAGCAGCCCAGCGGCATTCTATCCCCCCAGGGGACTATGGCGGCAACCTGGATAATCGATTGTTACAGGCTCCCTGTCGGCTATTTTTGCCGATCTTTTTGCCGGGGGCACGATTTTCTATCGGGGATGGACATAGCCTGCAGGGTGATGGAGAAGCGTGTTTGACTGGCCTGGAAACATCTATGAACGGGGTGATTGAGTTGAGATCGCACCGCCACCTACCCCCCTTACCTCTCCCCCTGGCAGAAACCGCCACCGACTGGATCACCATGGGCTTTGGCCCCACCCTCGACGCTGCCTTTGAGCAGTGCCTCCAGCGGATGATAGCCTTTTTGCAAAAGTTTGCAGGCCTCACCGCCGAAGATGCTTACATGTTGTGCAGCCTGGGGGTTCACTTTCACATTACCCAGGCCGTTAACCTACCCAGTAAGGGCGTCCATGCCTGCCTACCCAAGGCAATTTTGCCAACGCCTGTACAGCTCTAATCTATGATTAAAGCAAACCAAGCCTAAAACAAACCAATCGAACGATACCTCCATGGACAAGGAACAGCTCTTAACGCAAACAATGGCTTTTTTGCTCTGCACGACACCCGAGACGACAATCGGCAAATTGCTCGAATTTTGCCTGGCGGCCAAGGTAGAACCCGATAATTCGCACAAAACCGCCTTAGAATTTGCCCAGGAACTGCTCCAACATCCTGAAACGCTCTCCAGTTGGCTTACAGAGGTCATCGACAGCGATGACAAATACAGCGTAGACGAAATGGTGGCCCTGTCAGATATGCACCTGAAGGACCCCGCTAAGTTTATGGAAAAGCTGATGGCAGAGATCAAAACCCTCGATACCCAAGGACTTTAACCCCTGTCTCACCACCTCACCACTCACCACCTCACCCTTTCACCACCTCACCTAAAAAGAGAACTGTGTTTGCAAGTTAAACACGAAGATATCCGGGTTATCCTCAAAATTGTTAGGATTGAGAATCCAGTAGGCTGAGGGCACCAGGGCGATATTGTCCGTCAGGGGTAACCGGTAAGACACCTCCCATTCTCTCTGAATGGCACCATCCCCGCCCCCCGATATTAAGAATTCGCGGCCATCTAGCACATCAAACGGCTGAACGTAGGAAATAGTGGCCAAGGCCCCCTGCTTAAACAAATCTGGGAAAGCCAAACCTAGCTGCACCGACTGGGCATTGACATCGCCCCCATCAAGGCCAGGGGTGGCGGGGTCAGCGTTGGTGCTGCCATAGCTATAGCGACCAAAGAGCCCCAACCAGTCAGTCACCAGCCAGTCAAAGTTAAACAAAAACGTATCGGCATCGGCATCGTCGAGGGGCCCGCCAAACCCGTCATCAATAAAGCCATAGATGGGCTCACTCACGGCCCCGCCCACAAACCCAGCTGCATTGGGCTCAAAGTTTGTGCGGGTATACAGAAACCTAAGATTAAGATTATCGGTGGGATACACGCCCAGTTGAGCAGTCAGCGTATTGGTGCCCCCAAACAACCCCAGGTCAGGGTCACTGGAGGTGCTGTCAGGGATAAACTCCGTGTCCTCTGACAGGTAGCCCACGCGCAGATCGAGCCAGTCGGCAATGTCCCATTGGCCGACCACCCCAGCCCCTCGGTCGATGGCATTCACCTGGGTGCCGCCGCTGGAGTTAAAGCTGTTGGCCCCGGTGACTAAAAAGGTAAAGCGGTTGTTATCAAAATGGCGATACCAGTTGACCCTCGGGCCAACGGTAAAGGAGAGTTTGTTGCCCACCGGGAAGGTGTAAAAAACCTCTCGAATAATCACATTGTCTTCGCCAATGCCGCCGGTTTGCAGCGTAAACGGCGTGCCAAAGGTGTTAAACAACCCGGCTGATGCAAACGTGTTAGCTGGGGCTGAGCCATCCCCCACAACAAACTGTACCGCCAGCCGATCGACCCCGGTAAAGGAGGTGTTGAAGTTGAGCCAGGTCAGATAGCTAAAGGTCACCTCGGGGTCATCGGTGATGGTGCGAATAACCGGATCTAACGTGACGGGATCGCGGGCTGGGGTAAAGACACTGGTGCCCTCAGCCAAAACATCGCCGTCGGCAAATGCGCCATTTAAGTGGGCAAAGATAATGCCGCTGAGCTTAGTCGTGGTCGAAAACTGATTGGCCTGTAGCTCAGCCACATCGGCTTCGAGGGGATCAATGCGATCGCGAATCTCAGCCAGCTCTACCGCAAATTCCTCCTGCAACCGCTGAATAATTTCTAAATCCTGAGTGTAGCCCGGTGTAAACGTGATCACATCGAGACAGGCATTTAACCCGGCGGCGAATTCATAGCGGCTCATCGCCCGGTTGCCGCGAAAAGTTCTGTCGGGATAGCCTTCGATGCAGCCGTACTCTTCTACCAATCGAGCCAGCGCGGTGTAGGCCCAGTCGGTGGGTCTGACGTCATCAAGCTCAGAAACACTGGTCACCTGAGCCAACATTTCTTCTGTTGGACCTGCTGTTGGAGTCGTTAACAAAGCATCCACATCGGCAGAAATACCCTCGGCTGCAGTTCCCTCAGAAGAAGCTCCCTTGGCAAAAACACTCTCAACAGCAATACTCTCGGTTGCGACTTCAACGGAGACAGTCTGCTCGCCAGGAAAGCCACTCAAAACGCCTTCAAAAGAAGCGCCTTCAAAAGACATGAGATCCCCTGGGGCATTTTCCTCTGGCTCATCTTTCAAGACAGCTTCGGTCACTACTGCCTCTGGCAGATCCTCTAGCATCACCTCGGCTGTCGTATCCTCATCTGCCAAAGCTGAGGGCGCTAATGGACCCACCGTCAGCGAAGTGGTTCCCAAAAGCAGGCATAACAACTTGACCGACCAGGGAGATAACCCTGTCGACGAAGCACCAGTAGACATTTTCAGTATCCTCACACACAGTTAGGAATCAAGCTACCAGGATATTATTTGACCAAATGTATTCAAGGCGACACTCTTGAATCTGCCGTCTTCCTAAATGTGTGAGAATCTTGATTATTTGAGATCTTGCACCAGGCTGGCGATGTCCAGAAATCCGCGCCGAGTTGAAAACTCAGCACTCACTGAGAGAAGTCCACTAAAGGGACTCAATATGGCTATATCCATTGAACTGTAAGGATTTTATTCTCTTTAACCCCTTCAGTGGGTTTAATTCAGTGAGCCCTGTCACTTTCAGTGCAGGGTGGAGTTTAGCGGGTTCCGGTTAGGTGCAAGATCTGAGTTATCTTAAATGCCTTAAGTTTTATGTCAGGTTGGTAGCTGCCAAGGCACTGTTTGATGAGTTTGTCCTTAAAGGGACTTCACCCGATGTAGGCAGCGACCCAGTCTCATGAACCATCCAATCTCATGAACATCCAATCTCATGAACAGAGTGAGTGATGGTTGCCTCAATGCAAAACCACTCAGGCAGCAGACGCAGCATAGTCTCGCATAGGTGAGCTTGACCAGGTTCTGCTTTGGAGATTTTGAGATTGCCTTGAGATTGCGATCGCGACCTACAA
>JBCCRZ010000362.1:0-6434 GCA_039200855.1 Cyanobacteria bacterium P01_D01_bin.44
GCAAGGCGTATTGTGGTCATTGGCCCGATGGTACGATGGCATCAAGTTTTGCTATATTAAATAACCGCTGGCCATATCCAGTTTGATGCCTTGAGTTTTTCCCGTAGGACAAGTGACAGGTCTGGATGTGGCCAGAGTTTAAACCAATTGCTGGTGTAGCTCAGTTGGTAGAGCAGCTGATTTGTAATCAGCCGGTCGTCCGTTCGAGTCGGATCACCAGCTTTCTCTAGAAAACCTAATAATAAAGAGGGTTTCGGCGATTTTATGTAAATCTTGAGATTTGCTTATTTAGCTCAAACGTACTGATTTGCTATGTTTACCATGCAAAAATTGGCCATTTTTAGGCCTTTTGGATGTAAATTGGGTGTAAAGCAAGCGTACTAGTAGGGAGTGCTTAATATGCACTTCTATACCAATAACCACAGACTTTTGGGGTAACTTTGGGCCTTTATCGCTACACTACGAAGGTAGCTTAAGCACTGCATAGTGCCATTGGAATTGGGTCTGAGAGATTTGAGAATTCAGGCAGAGTATCGTAGTGATCATTGCGATCTCATCCGAGATTTTTATGTGCCTTGTCTCAGTCGGGCAGCCAGGTACGATCGAGCAGTGGGCTTCTTTTCGAGTACCGCAATGGCAGCGGTTGCGGCAGGACTAACCGCCTTCATTTGCTCGGCAGGTAAGATGCGCTTGGTGGTCTCACCTTGTTTGTCGTCTGAAGATGTTGAAGCAATCCGGCAAGGTTTGCAGAAGCGAGAAGAGATTGTTAGCAATGCTTTGTCGAAGGCTTTAGAGGAAGAACTCAGCGAAGTTGTTTGGAATCGATTAGCTTGCTTAGCCTGGTTATTAGAGAAAGGGATTTTAGAAATTCGGGTGGCGGTACCTCGGCAGATACGGCAATTTCAAGGGATCTATCACGAGAAGTTGGGGATTTTTGCAGATAGTGAAGAGAATCTGGTGACCTTTATGGGGTCGGCCAACGAGAGCAGCACAGCCCTGATCGACAACTTCGAATGTATTGATGTTTATACCTCTTGGGAAGCTGGAGTACAAAAACGGGCAATCCGAAAAGCTCAGAATTTTGAGCGACTTTGGGAAAACGAGACAGACAAGATAGAGGTGATGCCTTTCCCAGAAGCGGCAGCTAAGTCTTTACTGCGATTTAAACCCAGCGTGGCTCCAACGCTGGAAGATGAATGGGCCTGGGAGCATAAAGCTCGAGAACAGGCTGGAGAGTGGAGAGTAGATCAAAGAGATAGAGAGGGGAGGGTAGAGGATAAAGAGCCGAAACAGAAGCAAAACAAAAGAGAAATCATACCAATTGTCTACAATACTCATGAGAGTTGGCCGAGCATGCCAGAGGGGTTGACACTACGAGGCTATCAACAAAAGGCAATAGACAATTGGTTTAAAAACAATGGGCGTGGAACGCTGAAGATGGCGACAGGCAGCGGGAAAACGATTACAGCGCTGGCGATCGCAACTCAACTCTACGCAAAAATTCAGCTACAGGCGCTAATCATTGTCTGCCCCTATCGACATTTGGTGAGTCAGTGGGCCAGAGAATGTGAGAAATTTGGACTAAAGCCGATTTTGGGGTTTGAGAATATTCGTCGCTGGCAGAGTGAGCTGTCGTCTCAGCTATATAACGTCAGTGCGGGGAATCAGCCGTTTGTGAGTTTGATTACGACCAATGCAACGCTGACAGGGCAGGGGTTGCGATCGCAACTCCCCTATTTTCCGCCTAAAACCCTGATTATTGGTGATGAGGCCCACAACCTGGGCTCTCACAAGCTGTCTGAGAGCCTACCGCGCAATGTGGGCCTGCGGTTGGCGCTGTCAGCCACACCAGAGCGCTATTTTGACGAGGTAGGAACCGCAGTAATTTATGGGTACTTTGGCCCAGTGCTGCAACCGGAGTTTACGCTGCGGGATGCGATCGCGCAGGGGGCACTGGTCCATTACCGCTATTATCCAATTTTGGTGGAGCTGACCGAAGATGAAGCCGAACGCTACGCTAAACTCACCGCAAAAATTGGCTACGCTGCTACCGATGATGCGGATTTGGAATCGAATCAGATTTTGCAAGCCCTGCTCACCCAGCGAGCCAAGCTGATCGGGTCTGCGGCAAATAAGTTAGAGGCGCTGCGGCGGCTGATGCAAAATCGTATGGACACCCATCACACCCTCTTCTACTGTGGCGATGGCTCAGTGGAGCAAGACACCTCGACGGAAAGTCGGCAGCAACTCAGCGCCGTCACCCAGCTGCTAGGCCATGAGCTAGGTTATCGGGTGAATACCTACACCGCCGATACCCCCCTGAGTGAACGGGAAGACTTGCAACGTCAGTTTGCCAAAGGCGAGTTGCAAGGGCTGGTCGCTATTCGCTGCTTAGACGAAGGGGTCGATATCCCGGCCACCCAAACCGCTGTAATTTTAGCCAGTAGCGGTAACCCTCGGCAGTTTATTCAACGGCGAGGCCGGGTGTTGAGACCCGCCCCTGGCAAAGACCGCGCCACTCTATTTGACATGATGGTGATGCCCCCAGACTTTGGCCGCAAACACAACAACACCGAACGAAACCTGCTGCGCCGCGAGCTACAGCGCTTCGTCGAATTTGCGCAACTGGCGGACAATGCAGGCGAAGCCCGGCTCAAGCTGCTGGATATTCAAAAGCAGTACGATTTACTGGATTTGTGATATCAAAAGGTATCTATTTGAGTCGAAAGGGTTTGGATGGGTTATGGGGTAGAGGGTAGTGAGTAGTAGATAACGGTTTCTCCGCGTCTCCCCCTCCCCGCGTCCTCCTCCCCCATCTTCCCCACCTCCCCCATCCCAAACATTTCTCCCCCTGCCTCCTCTGCTCCCTCTGCTCCTCTGCCCATGACTACCTCTCCCAACCCTTCCCAAACCACCAGCGAAGTCATGGCCCCCCTGACCAGCGCCCCGTCGCAAGTGCAAGCAATCATGGTGCAGGTGCTCAAGCTAGAGCAAGAACGGTTGGATCGTAGCGATCGCGGACTCATCAACGACGCTATCTTAAAGATTGTGAAAGAAGTGGTGCAATGAAGTTACTGTCGCTGAAGCTGTTTAACTTCAGGCCGTTTTATGGGGAGCATCAGCTCACCTTTGCGCGGACGGATGAGCGCAATATCACCGTCATCCACGGCAATAATGGGTCGGGTAAGACTGCTTTGCTGAATGCATTTACCTGGGCGCTGTATGAGAAATTTACCGCGGCGTTGGCCTCGCCAGAAAACCTGGTCAATCGTCGTGCCCTGGCCGAAGCTAAAAAACGCCAGCCGATTGAGTGTTTTGTGGAAGTGGCCTTTGAGCATGACAGCAAACAATATCGCATCAAGCGCAGCTGTCGCGCCTATCGCCAGAAAGACTCGGTGGAGCAGACCAGCAGCGAGCTATTTATGCAGTTTGTGGGGGATGACGGGCGCTGGTCGACGCTGCCCAGTTCGCAGCAGCCGGAGGATGTGATCGGGCGGATTTTACCGAAAAGTCTGCACCCGTATTTTTTCTTTGATGGGGAGCGGATTGAGCAGATTGTGCGGTCCGGCAATCGGTCTGAGATTGCGGAGGCGACCCAAAAGCTGCTGGGGGTTAAAGTGATTGACAACGCCATCAAGCATCTGACCAATGCCCGCAAAACCTTAGAAGATGAGCTAGACGGCATTGGTGATGCTGAGACGAAGAGTTTACTGGCCCAGAAGCGCGAGGCAGAGAAGGAAGCGACCTACTTGCAAGATCGGCAGCTTGAAATTGACCAGGAGCTGACGAATCAGGCAACCCTGCGGCAAGAATATAGCCAGAAACTGCTGGATTTGACTGAGGTGCAAGAGCAGCAGCGTCGTCGAGAACTGCTCGAGGAGCAGGTAAAAGAACTGCGGGATCGGCTGCAAGATGCGAAAAAAGTGCTGAAGCGGGCGATCTCAAACAATGGCTATACGGTCTTTTTGCCCACTATTGAGGAAAAGTTTCGGGCCATTGTTAAAGACCGTGAGGATAAGGGAGAGCTGCCCGCGGATATCAAGCAAACCTTTGTGCAGGAGCTGTTGAATCGTCAGCGCTGTATTTGCGGGGCAGAACTTCACGAGGGTTCGCCCAATCGAGCGGCGGTGACAGCCTGGTTGCAAAAGTCGGGGCTGGCGGATGTGGAGGCGGCTACCTACCGGATCGAAGCTCAGGTGAATGAGCTGGGGCGGCAGCGGGAGGAGTTTTGGCAGGTGGTGGATCGGGAGCAGTCGAATATTGGGCGCTATCGTCAGACGCTGGCTCAGATTGAGGGCGACCTGGAGGAGATTCGCGACCAGCTCAGGCAGAGCCCTCGGGAGGATATTCGCCTGCTACAGCAGCGGCTGGATGAGACGGATGACAGCATCCAAAGCCTGACGCTGGAGAAGGGGGCAAATGAGGAGAAAATCAGTCGCTATAAGCTGGAGGCGCAGCAGCTGAGGAAGCAGATTCGCGATCGCAAACTCAATCAGTCGCGCCAAAAGCTGGCCCAGCAGCGCATCGAGGTGGCCCAGGATGCGATTGATCGACTCAAGCAGCTTAAGGCAAACCAGGACGAGCGATTTCGGCAAGAGCTGGCGGAAAAAATTGCCGAGCTCTATGCTCAGATTTCTTTTAAGGCGTATGTGCCCCGGCTAAGTGAACGGTATGAGCTGAGCCTGGTGGAGAGCGTCGGTGGTCAGGATGCGCTGGTAGGGGCGTCAACGGGCGAAAATCAGATTTTGAGTCTGGCTTTTATTGGCGGGGTGATTGAGAAGGTGCGGCAGTGGAGCGCTGAGGGGCTGGTGATGGGGCCAGATAGCAGCACCTTTCCGGTGGTGATGGATTCGCCCTTTGGCAGCCTGGATGAAATTTATCGACGGCAGGTGGCGAAGTTGATCCCGGCGTTGGCGGATCAGCTGATTGTGATGGCGACAAAGACGCAGTGGCGGGGGGAAGTGGCGGAGGAAATGGCCGAACGGGTGGGGCGGGAATATGTGTTGCTTTATAATTCGGCGAAGGCGGACTGTGAGCCGGATGCGATGGAGATTAAGGGGAAAACGTATGCGTTGGTGCGGCCCAGTGCGAGTGAGTTTGAATATACGGAGGTGATTGAGGTAAAGCGTTAGGGTTGAAATAGCCAGGGCGTGCAATACCTTACAGTCTGATTTAGAATTAGCGTGGTTTAGATTAATTTGAGCAAATTCTAAAATTATGGATATCAGAATTAGAATTGCTAGTGATAAGGTTGATATTGTCAAAAATTTGAAAGAAGGCACTGATGTAAGTGGTCCATTTAAGACCTATGCTGATGCATTAGTTTTTGCCGCTACGTTAGGGGCAAGTTATCGTAAACGACTGCCAATAGATGAGGTTTCAGATATTGCGCCAATCAGACAAGATGCTTTTAATCAAAATTTTGGAGTTATTACAGGATTGCTGGCAGTTGTAGAAGATGAAAACCCAAAAACTTTATCTCAAGAAGATGCTTTAGAAGAGGAAAGGATTAAGATATTTGAGGAATATGCGAATTCAGGTCTTGAAATACTCAAAGAAAGCTTAAAAGGCTCTATAGATTATTCTGAAAAACTCTTGCTAATCCTTAAAGGAAAGCAAAATAAAGATGAGAACAAAAAGTCAAATGATTTATCACTAAGCGATTTCTTACACAGGACATGACAATCAACCTTAAATAGAAGATGATGATCATTTCACAAGATTGAGTTGATTAGATCGAGCTTGATCTAACCGACAATATCATTTCTTAAATATCCAATTTATGAAGGTGTTTCCAAAACAGTTTCCCTCTTATATGTTAATTGTGATGTCAAGAGATTTCTTTCTGGAATTCTATTTAAAAAGAATACAATGGGTTTAGGAGAAGGATCAATGTTACTTACAGAAGTAGATACGGTTGATTATATACCTGTCGAAAAGTTGATCATTGGCAGCACACAAGTTAGAGCTGGTGATGCAGATCCTGGTATAGAGGAACTAGCAGAAAGTATTAGTAAAATTGGTCTACTTGAACCTATTGTTGTTACTCCACCAGACGAAGATGGTTACTATGAAATAATTACAGGACAAAGAAGGGCAAAAGCTCATGAATTTCTTGGCCTTGAAACTATCAGAGCTTCTATTTTAAAAGAGCGCCCTAAACCTGATCTTGCAAAAGCCATCTCACTAGCAGAAAATTTAATTCGCAGGAATCTCTCCACTGAGGAACTGAGAGAAGCCTGTACAGAACTCTATAAGAAATATGGTACTTTCAAAGCAGTTTCTCAAGAGCTTGGGAGCAATGCAAAATTGTGGGCGTTGCCCACATGCTCGAGGCGATTTCAGAGTAGCTAAAAAAAGTAGGATTTTCCTGTTAACACCAGTCAAGTGTTGGAAAATCCTACAATGAAAAACACCTCCAATATACCTGCGGA
>JBCCRZ010000363.1:0-6429 GCA_039200855.1 Cyanobacteria bacterium P01_D01_bin.44
GCAACAGATGCATCCATTGTTCATCTCAAAAATCTCTTCGTCGGCATCCATCACGAGCTGATGATCAATGCCAACCTCGCCAAATTCATTGACGATCACCGCAACCCGCTGGTTGTGTTCTTCGGTGAGAATGCGATTGAGCAATGTGGTTTTGCCCGCGCCTAAATAGCCGGTGAGCACCGTAACGGGGACTTTTTGAATCAATGCCATAGTTTAGGAGAGATGGGGGGAATAGGGAGATGGGGAGGATGGGGGGGTAGGGTGTGTTCAACATCGCCGGTATTTAGGATTCATAGGGACACATTTGAACGCACCGTTTGGGGGTGAGGGGTGGGTCATACGGTCATGACGCGAAATCCGATGGTGCGGTTGAGGGCGGTTTCAGCATAGCCTGACCGGCTAGCGGAGCGGATTTTAGCCGGGGTATCCAGCCAGCCGCCGCCGCGAATAGTGCGGGACTGTCGAGCGCTGGCCGTGACTCGGGGTTGGCCGTTGGTCGGTGCCCCTCGATAATTGCGATGCCAGCTGTCCGCGCACCATTCCCACACGTTGCCATGCATGTCGTGCAGCCCAAACGCATTCGGTGAAAAGCTACCCACCGGCACCGTTGACTGCCGATAGTCTCCAACGGCCTCGGCCTTATAAGTGGCACTGGCCATGTAGTCGGCCAGCTGGCTGGTAATCGTCTCTCCTGTGTTAAACGGGGTCTGGGTCCCGGCGCGACAGGCATATTCCCACTGGGCTTCGCTGGGGAGTTGGTAGCGACGACCGGTGTGCTGGCTGATGCGATCGCAAAACTCCACCGCCTCTAGCCACGAAACACTCTCCACCGGACGAGACCCGCCCTGGAAGTGGGACGGGGCAGGATTTAGATCACGCTTTACCTTGGGGAGAGCCGCCACAGCAGCCCACTGTGACTGGGTGATCGGATATTTGCTAATAAAAAAGGAGGGTAGATTGACCCGATGACGAGGGTGCGCTTTTGCCTGGGAGTCAGATGAGCCCATCCAGAATTTGCCAGACGAGATTTCGACCATCTCTAATTGCTCAGCTCCAACTTTTTCAGCCCCACCTCTTTCAGCACTACTGAGAGACTCGGGGAAAAACCTTGCCCGGTACGTTTGTTGGTGCTTAACGTTGCCGACCCTATCGACCGTGTTGGCGGTAAACTCAAATGTTTCCAGCCTGCGCGGACTCTCTTGTTGAGAAAAGGCTGATGCGATCTCATGATTGCGGGTCGTGAGTAATAGGCTCAAACCGCCTAGGCCTGTGTATTGAAAAAATCTTCGTCGTTTCATCACCCCGTTTAATCCTTAGAGAGCATCGGGCAACATCTTTCAGGAAATAGCAAACAAAAGGATTAGTGACGCCAAAAACAGTAGCACCAAGCCCAAACCCTTGCCAATTTGCTAATCAATCAGTTGGTTACTTACTTAAGTAGTAAATCCGAAGATTTCGGCAGTTATTGTATGTTTGACTACAATAAAATGTCTGCGTAATGAAACTATATTTTATTGTAATAATTTGGCACAACTGTCTTTTCGGCCTGTAGTAAGTGCCCCAGCTTTTGTGCTTTGCTGGATAGGGAGCGAATATTATTGGGTATCGGTTAAAAGACTAATAGGCTAAAAGGTTATCTCGCAGCGTTGTGCCTGTGTATTCTGTGCGGTATCTACCGCGACGCTGTAATTCAGGAACAACCATATCCACAAATTCTTCGTAACATCCTGGGGTATAGGTGGCGATTAACATAAACCCATCAGCGCCCCCTTCATCCACAAAGTATTCAATTTTGTCAGCAATGTCGGCGGCTGTGCCATACAAAATGGGCATACCCATTCCCATGGCATAGTAAAGAGCCGCTTCTTTAACCGTGAGGGGATCTCCCCCTTTGGCATAAATAATACTTTCAAAGAGCCCCTGAATGCCGGGAATTTCAATGTTTTGGACATATTCATCCAGGTCGTAGGTCGAGAAATCAGGGCCGAAGTGACCTGATATCCAGGCGAGTGCGCCTTCTAGAGGAATGTTATTGAGAATTTGTTCATATTTCTCTTTAGCATGCTCACGGGACTCTCCCACAATACACTGCAACCCATAGATCAATTTCACGCTACCGGCTGGGCGTTGAAAGCGATTTTGCAGACGATCGTTTAAGTCATCGGCATACTGCCGCATCCGATCAACTGTAGGATGTACAGCAAAAATAGCTTCGGCATGTTTAGAGGCAAAGTCACGGCCTCGATCAGACGACCCGGCCTGCCAGATCACGGGTCGGCCCTGAGGAGAATGAAAACAGAAGGAGCGCCCTTTGCACTTAAAATACTTTCCTTGATAGTTCACCTCATGCACTTTAGTGGGGTCAGCGAAGATACCCGTTTCCTTATCGGCAATGATGGCGTCTGGTTCCCAGGAATCCCAGAGCTGATAACAAATCTCCATATACTCTTCCATGCGGTCATATCGCTCAGAGCGAGGGGTCATTTCAGCCCCGTAGGCATCCCATTCGCTTTTGGAATAGGAACTCACCACATTCCAGGCCACCCGCCCACCGGATAAATGATCCAAACTCGACAGGCGACGAACCATTGAGTAAGGATGCTCAAACGCGGTTGACAGGGTTACCCCAACCCCCAAGTGTTTGGTGGCGGTTGCGATGATCGGCACAATCGTCGAGGGTTCATGGGTGGGGCATTGAACAGCCCATTTAACGCAAGCATCGGAGCTGTTCTGGAAGTTGTTGTAGGGGGCTAACTCATCGGCGATAAACATGCCATCAAATAGCCCACGCTCCATTGTGCGGGCCATATGTTGCCAGTAGGCAGGGCGATTCCACTCCCAGTTCACTTTATCTTTGGGATGTCGCCACATCCCGGTGGCGTGACTATTGAACCCATGCTGTAGGAAACCCAATAAATGAATTTTCTTTTTAGCTGACATGTGATTGCTCCTAATTGATTTCTTTCATCAGTAACAGGCTATGGTCGGTGGGCTAGAGGCTGGTTTGCAGAACTGGTTTTTGCTGCTTAATGGCCATTGCAAACTCTAGTAACGATGCTTGCAGGCGAGCTTCGATGTCGTCGTCCAATTGGATGCCACCTGCCTCAAGACGCTGCATTTGAGCATCAACGATGAACACGCCCCGCTGAATATGGGTGGCCCCGAGCACTGCAAAGAGGGGTTTCATGGAATATTCAAGCGAGAGCAGGTGGGTGATGGTGCCCCCCGTCGCGATGGGCAAGAGGGTCTTGTCTGAAAAGGCAGATTGGGGTAACAAATCTAAGAGAGCTTTCAAAATGCCGGTGTAGGTTGCCTTGTAGACTGGGGTGGCAATCATAATGCCGTTGGCGGCTTCTACTAGATCGATAAATCTCTTGAGGTCCAAACTCTCAAAATTAGCAAACACCAGGTCTTCAGGTTTAATATCTCGCATGGTGAATGTTTCGACCTGGAGCCCCTGGGCCTCAAGCACCTCTTTTGAGTGTGCCAGGACAGCGGATGAGCGGGAAGAGCGGGAGGGGCTACCAGCAATTGCAAGAATGTCATGCATGATATTGTTTTCCTCGATATTCTGACGCGACACACGGGTGCAAATCATTTAGGCTTGGGCCCAAGACTGACTCAAGAGGCCATTTTGGCATTAAGAAAGTCTACATATTTGCTAAATTTTTCATCGACAAAGTAACTATTAGAAAACTCATTGGTAAACGAAACCTGCTGAAAATGGTAGTCAAACCCCAGAAGGCTGTAGGTTAGCCTCAGGAAGTAGTCATCTACCCAGAAATCTACATCAAACTTAGAGATGGTATATCGATTTTCGAGACGGCGATTTAATGTTTTCAGTAACCACGACCATTGAGGCTTTAACGTGGGCTCAATACGATTTCCAGAATTGACATCAAAGAAATGAAGGATTTGCGTAGAATGAAAATTAGTTAGCTGAGACAGTTTCCGGGCCGCCTGGATTGGATTGGATAAAAACCAATAGTTAGCAATGATCAGATAGTACAGATAGGTGATCACAGCCTGGGGAGAATCTCGAATAATCTCATTGCGACACACAATCCCCCGCAGGGAGGGTAATCGAAGGTTTGAGGTTTGCGATCGCGCTAACCGCTTGGCAAACTTATGCTTTTCTAATTGCAGGGCAAAAGTTTCACAGCAAATGTGTGCGTCGATACTGTCACTGACTAAGCTATTACTAGCCGTCCGTGAGTCTTCATTGATTAACGTACAGTCTTCATGAATATCATAGCCACACAAATCAAACAGCGTGATGATAAAGCGGTGGGCATTTGTACCAAACAAAACAGAGATTCTGGTATCTTTCAGATCATAGACAGAGTTCACATCTGAAGATTTTGGCAACACAATACTGATATCTTGCCCTGAAATATTATAGGAGGCCACACCAATCAATTTTGAGCCAAAACTCAAATCATCAAAAAAAGCCGACCCATTCTTGAGCAGGGCCATATCATCTAAAATACAAATATCAATGGCGTCTTGCTTCATTTGGCGAGTGATCAAATCACCTGAGGCAAACACGCTAACCTGTAAGTCTAAATCTCGATCGATGCCAGCATCTGGGAAGCTAAGATAGTCAGGTGGAGACAGCCGCAGTTGTTCAGCAATATGATGAACGCCGTGTCCCGCAATAATCTGACCAATAGAATCTCGTTGTAAGCAAATGCGCAGGGGGATCGTACCCTGGGCTGAAGGCTTTGCGGAAGAGGGTTGCAGGTAAAATCTGGGTTGGGATTCTAACGTGTCTTGCTCAAGTTGAAAACTTCTGACCAAACTTTCGGCCAACACTAACAGTTCGCTTGAGTTGGGTACGTGGATATAGATGCCGTACTCACTGATGCCGCGAATGGGTCGTGCACAAACGGTGTGTTGCTGTAGATGGGCGTGCTGCTGCAGGTGAGTCAGACAAAAACCAGGTAAGATAGTTGACTGTCGATCACTGACGAGCGTGGTGATCAAATCTTGATAGTGATTGATGATCCGGACCGACTCGAGTCTATTGGGTCTAAACGATTGACTCCTGATCAAATCTCGGTGAATCTCCTCCAACAAAATGACCTGCTTGAAGTCAATCTTGTTGGAAAAAATCACAGACTGACCTGGCTCTTGACCGTCTGCCCCAAAGTCAACAAAAAACAGCTGGTGGGTTTGCAAGCGATTACAGCAATGCTGGCTCTGGTAGGCTGACGAGTTATTAATCAAAAGGTCAAACTTACCTTGACCCGATGGAGAAAACTGGTTGGTGCTTGTCACCTCCTGTCGAATCGTTTGTTCTGGGAAACAAAGCATAATTCGGTAGAGATATTGCTCAAACCATACAGCAGATAGGAGGGAGGTTGTGCCAATGATAAGGGCCTGATCGGTGAGATCAAAGGTCGTATTTTGAAACTCTTCGTGAAGTATTTCAACCTCTTCATAGGCGCTATAGGTTTTGGTAATGAGCCGCTCTCCTTTGCTGGTCAGGCTGACTGAGCCTGGCGTTCGTTTGAGCAGGCGCGTGCCAAAGGAGTCCTCCAGTTGCTTCACTTTTTTGCTAATCAGACTCTGGCTGCATCCCAGGACTCTCGCCGCTTTTGAAAAGCTTTTGCAGTCATGAACGGTCCTTAAAATCTTGAGATGGTTTAGCGTAATATCTTCCAGTTTCATGATGCTTCGCTTGGGGGCCAATGGTGAAGGGGTGAGGTGCTTCGCTTGGTGAGGGGGTGAGGAGGTGAGTACGCTGCGCTGGTGAGTAGGGTGATACGCTGCTCGGGTGGATACACTTCGCTCTTTGAGAGCCCTTAACCTTTAATCCTGGTTGACTGACAAAACTTTTGCGGCGGGCGGTTTGAAACCGCTCCTGATAATTACAAAACCTGCCTGCTCAGGTTCCTAGAACCTAGAGAATATCTGGGTTACAGATAGCCCGCGCAGGCGGACTTGGCTTGATGAGGCGCGACTTTTAGTCGCCAACCTCTATAACGGGGAATTAGGCATTTTAGGACTTTTGTCAGTCAAGCAGCCTTTAACCTTTAGCCTTTTGACCTTTAACTAATTTCACCCCCTCACCCCTTCACTCCCTTACCCAGCTCCCCCTTTAAGTCATTCACCTGCCCTAGCTGTGAATGCCGGTCAGCTCTTCTGCTGATGCCTTTTGTCGCTCGGCGTGGGTTGCTTTAAAGGTTTTGATGTCTTGCACCATGCAATACAAAATTGCGATCGGACTGACCATCGCCAAAACAGGTCCGAGATAAAGCAGGGATGGGCTGATGCCATAGGCTCCAATCACAAGAGCCGCGACAATACCTGCTAAGGCTGCCCCCCAGGCCGGTGCCGCATAGTATGAGCCATCGCTGTCCACTTCTTCTTCGTCATAGCTATCGGCGGCTTCATTCAGGATAGTTAGCATGGCTTTGATATACA